>NZ_PPXB01000008.1:0-197721 GCF_002909415.1 Arthrobacter glacialis
CAATCCCTCACGATTCACCCGCCGACCCATGGCACCCCAGATCGACGCCTACGTCGCCATCAACGACCCCAAACAACGAACTCAACAAAACGTCAATCTCTCTCAAACAGGTTGACAGATACCGCTTACGGGGCACTTTTCCCAAACGCTCGCTCACTTGGTGAGCGAGCGTTTGCGCTTAACGCCCCGCAAATGAGCGAGCGTTTGCGTTGCCGGGGCTAGGAACGCGGGGTGACGCCCAGGTTCATCCCGGCCAAGCCCCGGGGACGCACGGACAGCCCGTGGGCAATGCCCAGCAAAACCTGCGCTGCCGGAGATTCGGGATCGGCCAGCACAATGGGCATTCCCGCATCGCCGCCCTCGCGCAGCGCCACATCCAAGGGGATCTGGCCCAACAACTCCACGCTGGTGTTCACGCTCTGGCTCAGGCGCTTGGCGAGGATCTCCCCGCCGCCGGAACCAAACAATTCCATGGTGCTGCCGTCGGGCAGCGTCAAAAATGACATGTTCTCAATAACCCCGGCGACTTTCTGGCCTGTCTGCACGGCGATGGCTCCGGCCCGCTCGGCCACATCCGCCGCGGCCGCCTGGGGTGTTGTCACCACGAGGATCTCCGCCTTGGGCAGCAGCTGGGCCACCGAAATGGCCACATCTCCTGTACCCGGTGGCAGATCCAGCAGCAAAACATCCAGGTCGCCAAAGTAAACGTCGCCCAGGAACTGCTCCAGGGCCCGGTGCAGCATGGGCCCGCGCCAGGCAACGGGCTGATTTCCGGCCACAAACATACCAATGGAAATGACCTTCACGCCATAGGCAACGGGCGGCAGAATCATCTCATCCACGCGCGTGGGACTCTGGGTGATGCCCATCAAGCCGGGCACGGAGAAGCCGTAAATGTCAGCATCAACGATGCCCACGCGCAGCCCTTTGGCCGCAAGAGCACACGCCAAGTTCACCGTGACCGAGGATTTGCCCACCCCGCCCTTGCCGCTGGCCACCGCATAAATGCGCGTCAGCGACGTTTCGGAGTTGAAGGGAATGCCGCGCTCGGGATTGCTGCCCTTGAGCTTTTCCTTGAGTTCGGCACGCTGTTCTGCCGTCATGACAGTCAGCTCCACGGACACGTGTGTGACGCCGTCGAGGGTCTTCAACGCCTCCGTGGCGTCATGGGTGATGGTTTCGCGCAGTGGACAACCAGCCACCGTGAGCCGGACGACGGCGCGCACCTGGCCGCCGTCGAACGCCTCCACCGACTCGACCATGCCCAGCTCCGTGATGGGGCGGCGCAGCTCCGGGTCGATGACCGTGGCGAGCGCGGCTAGAAGGTCAGGGTGGGACGGGGTGTTCATGCTGGGGTGGCCTTAGGAGTTGGTGGTGGGCTTGGGGGCGGCTGTTTTGGCGGTTTTCGCAGCCTTGGGTGTCTTGACGGTTTTGATGGCGTTGGTGGCAGGATTGCGCTGGCTGTTGCGGGAATCCTTGACGTCATCGTCCTCATCCTGGAGGGCAATGAGTTCCTCCAGAAGGCTGCGCAGCTCGGAGCGGACAAAGTCGCGGGTGGCCACTTCACGCAGGGAAATGCGCAGGGCCGCAACTTCCCGGGTCAGGTACTCGGTGTCGGCAAGGTTGCGCTCGTTGCGGGAACGGTCCTGCTCAATCTGGACCCGGTCCCTGTCATCCTGCCGGTTCTGCGCCAACAGGATCAGGGGTGCGGCGTAGGACGCCTGGGTGGAGAAGAACAGGTTGAGCAAGATGAACGGGTACGGGTCCCACTGCAGCCCGAACAAGCCAATCACATTGAGCGCAATCCAGCAGATGACAAAAACGGTCATGTACAGCAGAAAGTTGGCCGTGCCCATGTAGCGGGCAAAACGCTCGGCGAAACGGCCAAAGAAGTCCGGATCGCTGGTCAGATTGGGCAGAAGCCGGGATTTGAGCTCCATGGGGGTGTCGAGGCCGCCACCCTTGGCATGATGCCGTTCAGCCAATGCGGCCTCCTAATTTCCGGGCGGGAACGCCGTCGTCGTGGTTGCGCCAGTCTTCCGGCAGGAGGTGGTCAAGAAGGTCATCCACCGTCACAGCACCCACCAGGCGGCCCTCCTTGCTGACCACCGGGAGTGAGTTCAAGTTGTAGGAGGCCATGATGTGGCTGACCACACTGATGTCATCCTGGTCGGAGACCGGCTCCAAATTCTTGTCAACGATGGTGCCCAGCTGCTCCGGTGGTGCACTGCGGAGCAGTTGCTGGATGTGAACAACACCCAGGAAGCGGCCCGTGGGGGTCTCCAACGGAGGCCGGCAAATAAAGATCGCCGAGGCCAACGCGGGGGACAAGTCTTCGCTGCGGACATGGGCCAGTGCCTCCGCCACCGTGGCTTCCGGGGGCAGGATCACGGGCACCGGGGTCATGAGAGCGCCCGCTGTGCCTTCGGCGTACTGGAGCAGGCGGCGCACGTCCTTGGCCTCCTCAGGTTCCATCAGGAGCAGCAGCTCTTCGGCTTTAGCCTGGGGGAGATCTGCCAGGAGGTCGGCGGCGTCGTCGGGATCCATTTCCTCCAGCACGTCGGCGGCGCGCTCATTGTCCAAGGCGGAGAGCAGAGTGACCTGGTCGTCCTCGGGGAGCTCTGACATGATGTCGGCCAAGCGCTCATCCTGGAGCTCGCTGGCCACCTCCACGCGACGTTTGTCGCTCATCTCCTGAAGGGCGTCGGCAAAGTCGGAGGGCTTGAGGTCCTCATGGGTGGCCACAAAGAAGGTGGCGCTTTGCGGTTCGGCGACGTCGTCCGTGTGGGCCTCGGACCAGTCGATCAGCATGGTGTGCCCGCGGCGAAGCCCACGCAGCCGTGACGTGGAGGAGCCCCTGCGCACAAAGAGCTTGGTCACGAGCCAGTCACCATTGCGTTGCTTGTCCATGGCGATGTCTTCAATGACGGCGAACCCGGATCCATCGGTCAGCGTCACTTTGCGGTCAAATATCCCACCCACCACCAGCTGTTCAGCGCCGCGTTGTTCAAAACGGCGCAGATTGACCAGTCCCGTGCAGATGATTTGTGACTGGTCCATGGACGTTAGGCGGGTCATGGGGACAAAGACGCGCTTCTTGCCCGGCACTTCCACGACGATGCCCACCGCGTGCGGGGCTGTCGTTTGGCTGCCGCCCAGAACCACCACATCACGCAACTTTCCGAGTCTGTCCCCGAGAGGGTCAAAGACGTCCAAGCCCAGGAGTCGGGCGACAAAGATGCGCGTAGGTTGAGTGCTCACAGATACAGGCTACTTCCCCTGCCCAGTATTGACCCAAACTTTGGCGCCGTTGCCCATTGGCTGCGCCGCTGTTTTGGGGCGCTGGAATGCGGCTCTGCCATGAGTTCATCATTTCACTGCCAGCGATACTCCAGCCAACGTGCAGGAACATGGTGAACAATGGGGAGTATGGCAAACCTCTTTGGACGCACCACACCCTTGGACGAGGCCCGTATTGTCCCTACGGGAGAAACAATCGGTTCTTACACTTCCTACTTGGATGCGCAAAAGGCGGTTGATTACCTGGCAGATGAGAAGTTCCCGGTCCGGCACGTGTCCATTGTGGGCAACGACCTGAAAATGGTTGAACGTGTCACTGGCAAGCTCAGCTACCCCCGCGTTGCCCTCTCAGGCGCCATGACTGGTGCCTGGTTCGGCTTGTTCATTGGGGTCATGCTCTCCTTCTTCGATTCCAGCAGCAACGCCGGCGCTCCCTACATCAACGTGTTTACAGCAGTGTTGATGGGTGCCGCATTCTGGATGTTGTTTGCGATCATTGGATACGCAGCCCAGCGCGGCAAGCGCGACTTCACCTCCACCAACCAGGTGCTGGCCTCCAGTTACGACGTTATTGTCACCTCGGATGTCGCCCAGGATGCGCGCCGCCTCCTGGCCCAGCTGCCCATGAACTCCAACGCCCCGCGTCCGGTCCAAGGACAGGGCTTCCAGGATAAGGGGCAGGGGTACCGCCCGCCGGTGCAGCCGCCCAGCTCTGCCGGACCCGCACCCACGCGCCCCGAGGGCTGGCATGACCCCTATGGTGCATCTGCTTCCCCAGACGATGCAGCGCAGGGCGAAGAAAGCCACGACCGCCCCGGTCAGGCACCCTTGGACGGGCCCCGCCGCGGAGAGTTCCCCGATCTTCCCGATGGCCGCCCGCAGTACGGGATCCGTGTGAACACCCCGGCTCCCGCGCCGGCGGAACCAAACACGCCGACTGCCCCGGAGAACCCGGAAAAGTAGTTCACGGGACAGAAATGCCGCCGTTCCCGCAAATTGCCGCCGATACACCTGCGGCAATTTGCGGGAACGGCGGCATTTTCCGTCTGGCGGGGCGGTGTTGACTTTCCGGTGTGGAAAATGATTGACTTTCCACTATGGAAAACCAATCGACATACGATGCCCGGAATGCTTTGGCCGCCATTGACGATGCACGCTCACATGCTGCCGACCGGCTGGTGACTCCGTGGTGGTACCACCCGGTGCTAGGCCTGCTTGCCGCCGTATTTGTCGTTGCCTACACGATCGGCGGCCCCGTGGCCATGATCAGTGTGGCCGTCGTGTATTTCCTTGGTCTTGGCGTCCTCATGGGGGCCTACAAGGAGAAGACTGGTGTGTGGATCAACGGTCTCAAGGCGGGAAAGGCCAGCTGGTGGACGGTTCCCCTGGTGCTGATCATGATTCTGTGCGCGGGCGGGGCATACTATTTTCATGCTGAGAAGGGGATTGATTGGCCCGCATGGGTGGCCGGGGCAATCGTCTTTGTTGCCGTCAATTTTTTCGGCCGGCGATTCGATGCGGCACTGCGTGCGCAACTGCGGAGCAGGCCGTGACGCCAGGGCTGAACGAGGTCATCCACGCGCCGAACAGGCTGCGCATCTGCGCCTTTCTCAGCACGCTTGACCAGGCAGAATTTGCCACGCTGAGGGACATGTTGGGCGTGGCCGATTCCGTGGCCAGCAAGCAGCTCAAGGTTCTGGAAGACGCGGGCTACGTGAAGTTGAGCAAGCCGACAGGGAAGGGCCGCGTCAAAACGTGGGCTTCCCTCACCCCCGATGGAAAACGAGCCTATGAGGAACACGTGGCGGCGCTCAAGGCGCTGATCGCCGGCTGAGCCAAGTGCCGTCGTCGTCCACTTAAACAACTAGCCCGCAGAAAACGACGAAAAACACCTCCAAAAAGTGTATTCTCGTCGTTTTCTGCGGGCTAGTTGCAGTACGCGGAGGGTTAGCCGGAGAGGCGGGCCATCCAGGCTTCGACGTCATCGGGTGTGCGCGGGAGTGCTGCACTCAAGTTGACGGGGCCGTTGGCGGTGATCAGGATGTCGTCCTCGATGCGCACGCCGTTGCCGCGGTACTCGGCCGGGATGGCCAGGTCCTCGTCCTTGAAATACAGGCCCGGCTCAATGGTGAAGACCATGCCCTCGGTGATGACGCCATCCAGGTAGAGTTCGGCGCGTGCCTGGGCGCAGTCGTGCACATCCAGGCCCAGGTGGTGGCTGGTGCCGTGCGGCATCCACCGGCGGTGCTGCTGGCCCTCGGCGGACAGCGCAACTTCGGCGGTGACCGGCAATAGGCCCCACGCTGCGAGGCGGTCCGCCAAAACCTCCATGGCGGCGTTGTGGACATCGCGGAACTTGCGACCCGGGACGGCGACGGCGAAGGCGGCGTCGGCTGCATCCAACACGGCCTGGTAGATCTTGCGCTGCATCTCGGAGTACTTCCCGTTGACCGGCAGCGTACGGGTGATGTCGGCCGTGTACAGGGATTCGGCCTCGACGCCGGCATCCACCAGGATCATCTGGCCCTCGTTGACCGTTCCGGTGTTCCGGTTCCAGTGCAGCACTGTGGCGTTGTTTCCGCCGGCAGCGATGGTGTCGTAACCGAGCTCGTTGCCGTCTTCACGGGCACGGGCAAAGAAGGCGCCTTCAACAACGCGTTCGCCGCGCTTGTGGGCAACCGCGCGCGGCAGGGCCTTCACAATGTCCTCGAAGCCGGCAATGGTGGCAGCCACGGCCACCTTCATCTGCTCAATCTCCCAGGCATCCTTGACCAGGCGCAGCTCGGAGGCGGCTTCGGCGAGCTTGGCATCCAGATCATCCAGGGCGCCGAAGTCCATGTTGTCGGGATCCTTGGCCGTGTTGTAACGGGCCGTGTCCACCAGTGCGTCAATGTTCTCATCAACCTTGCGCATCAGGCGGATGGACGTGCCGCCAACAGCAGGCTCGCCCACATTTTTGGTGATGGCCACTTCAAGGTCGGAAATATCCGCCGTGGGCAGGCCCAACTGCGCTTGGAACTGTGCCAGGGAGGGGCGGGTGCCAATCCAGAATTCGCCGCTGCGGGAGTCTGCGTAGAACTCCTTGGTGTCCCGGCCGGCCATGGGACGGAAGTACAACGTGGCGCGGTGGTGTCCGCCGTCGTCTCCCTTGCCCTCGGCAACGGGATCCAGCACCAGGACGGCGTCGGGCTCGTGGTCAACGCCCAAGCCGGTCAAGTGTGCGAAGGCGGAGTGCGGGCGGAAGCGGTAGTCGCAGTCGTTGGAGCGGACTTTTAGCGGGCCGGCGGGGAGCACCAGGCGCTCGGTCTTGAACTGCTCGGAGATGGCACGACGGCGGCGCGCGGCATGGTCTGCCACGTCAGCACGGGCGGGGGTCTCCGTGGAGACGGGCGCCCAGCTGGAGGCCATGAAGGCGCGGAAAGCTTCTGAATTGGGGCGGTGCGAACGGTTGTTCACACGCTCCTCAAGCGGCTGATCGCTGGAAGGGTCGGGGTGCACGGAGGATTGCTCAGTCTGGTTCACCCCTCAAGTCTCTCACTGGCCGCGCGGGGGGACAAAGAAATGTGGGCAAAATCCGCTCGTGACAGAACCGGCATGCCATGGCCCAGCACCGTAGCAGCGCACAGCAGGGCCGCAACGGACGTACGCTTGGATCGTGAAGATCGACTTGCACGCCCATTCAAATGTTTCCGATGGCACCCAGAGCCCGGCGGATCTCATGGCTGCCGCTGCGCAGGCCGGTCTTGACGTCATGGCCCTGACAGACCACGACTCCACCGACGGCTGGGCCCCGGCGCTGGACGCGGCCCGGCACCATGGTGTGGGCTTGATTCCGGGCATGGAAGTTTCCTGCAAAACTAGCCGGGGTGTGAGCGTGCACCTGCTCAGCTATCTCCACGACCCGAACCATCCGGGACTGCTGGAGGAAATCACCAAGGCCAAGGACGCCCGCCTGACCCGTGCCGAGCGCATGGTGGAACGCTTGGCGGAGGACTACCCGCTGAACTGGGATGATGTGAGCGCCCATGTGGCCCCCGGGGCCACCATTGGCCGCCCACACATTGCCGACGCCCTGGTGGCCGCCGGCATCGTGGCGGACAGGAATGAGGCGTTTGCCAGCATCCTCACCTCCCATTCGCGGTACTTTGTCACCCACTACGCCCCGGACCCGGTCCTGGCCGTGGAACTGGTCCGTGCCGCCGGCGGCGTGCCCGTGTTTGCCCACCCCGTGGCCAGTGCCCGCGGCCGTGTGGTGGCGCCGGAAATATTCCATGACATGATCGACGCCGGACTCCTGGGTTTGGAGGTGGAGCACCGGGACAACCCGCCCGAGGGGCGGGCCTGGCTGCGAAAACTGGCGCAGCAAACGGGGCTCTTCATGACAGGCTCCTCCGACTATCACGGCGCCGGGAAACCGAATCTGCTCGGCGAAAACCTCACTGGCCAGGAAGCGCTGGAGCGCATGCTTGCCGCCGGAACAGGTTCACAACCCTTCCTGCCGTAGCGGCCAATGGATGCGCCATTGTGACCCTTCGGGGGCAGCGGCAACCATGGAGGATCACGACTACCCTGTTACAGTGACATCAGATGACTGGTTCGAAAAGGCAACTAAAGCTGCCTGCGAACCGTTGTATTCCCGTTGCCGGCTGAACGTCAGCCGTTGATTTTCCGGTAGTGACTGTTCGCCTGGTACGCGAATCACTTTGGGCCGCCTGCGCAGAATTGTCTGCTTGCCTTGGCGGCTGGTCCCGGGCGGGTAAGTGCGCTTGATGGCTCCCTCACCGGACTGCTTCATCCACTATGGCCTGTGGGGCGCGTTGATGATCTTGTTCATCTACCCGTTTGGCAAGCGAATCCGTGCCGTTGCACCCAAGGCACACACCCTGGCCGAGGTCATCTACGCCCGGCACGGCAAATCCAGCCAGCTGATGCTCGCCGGTTCCAACATTGTTGGATCAATGGTCAGCATCACCTCCAACTTCATCGCCGGAGGGGCGCTGATTGCGCTGCTGTCCCCGTTCAGCTTTACCCAGGGCATCCTGTTCATCGGCGGCGGCATCCTGCTGTACTCGCTGTGGTCAGGATTCAGGGCATCGGTGCTGACGGACGCTGCGCAGGTGTTTGCCATGCTCGGTGCCGTGGTGATCATCATTCCGGTGGTGTTCTTTGCCGCCGGCGGATCTGACATGTTCGTTTCGGGCGCTGCCAGGCTGACCCCGCAGCAGTCCAACTTCTTTTCCTCAGAGGCGTTCATGAACCAGGGGGCGCCGTACATTGCTGCGGTCCTGGCCTACGCCATCGGCAACCAGACCATTGCTCAGCGGCTCTTCGCCGTGCGTGAAGACTTGATCAAGAAGACCTTCGTGACAGCCACTGTTGGCTACGGAGCCACCATCATCGGCATCGGCATGATGGGTGTCATGGCCCTGTACGCGGGCGTTGTCCCGCTGGATGGGGACACCAACAACCTGATCCCGCAGATGGCCGCGACCTACCTGAGCCCCGTTCTGTTGGGGATCTTCCTCATCATGATCGTGGGCGCATTGTCCTCCACGGCTGACTCTGATCTCTCCGCCATGTCCTCGATCATGATGGCAGATGTGTACGGCCAGAACATTGCCAAGGAGGGGAAAGCGAACCCCAAGACAATGCTGTTCATTGGCCGCATCACCATGATTGTTGCCACCGGTGCCGGCTTGTACTTTGCCAGCGGGCAGCTGAACATCCTTGACCTGCTGGTCTTTGTCGGGGCCCTGTGGGGTGCCTTGGTGTTCCCTGTCATCGCCAGCTTCTACTGGCAAAAGATCACCAACAAGGCCTTCACCATCTCGGTGATTGTTGCC
Source organism: Arthrobacter glacialis (assembly GCF_002909415.1). Classification (NCBI taxonomy): domain Bacteria; kingdom Bacillati; phylum Actinomycetota; class Actinomycetes; order Micrococcales; family Micrococcaceae; genus Arthrobacter; species Arthrobacter glacialis. The sequence continues at coordinate 9,144 of NZ_PPXB01000008.1, forward strand.
CTGGCCTGCTTCATCCCCGTGCGGTTCGAAAGGATTTCCATGGGCGGACTCACCGGACTCGTGGTGGATCTGCTCTCCATTGTGGGAATTGGTGTTGTCCTGGGTTTGATGGCGTTTGGCTTCTTTGGCCTGAAGACGGCCAAGATCGTTGCGGCTGTCGCCATGCTCGCGGTTGCGCCGTTCGCCATCGGCGTCCTGCACGACTACGCCGTGCTCTCCGGGTCGCTCGTTGCCTACGCAGTCAGCACCCTGGTCTGCTACTTCATGTGCTTCCGCAACCAGGCGACCTTCGACTTCGCCTCCATCAAGGACCGCATCGGCGACTTCGACAACCGGGAGGAAGCCAACCACAGCACCCCCGGAACCCTTCTCGAGAAGAAAGCATAGGAAATATCCATGACAGCATTTTTTCTCACCCTGTATGTGCTGATCTGGCCGGTGATAGTTGCCGGCGTGCTCTACGTGCTGGGCAAGGCATTCATCCAGGAGATCCGCGACGCCAGGCGTGAAGGCCGGCCGTTGATCTAGCCGCACCAACGAAACTGACCCGCAGAAAACGCCGAAAATCACGGTAAAACCGTGAATTTTGGGCGTTTTCTGCGGGTCAGTTGTAAAAGTGGGGTTACTCGCCGGACTCCGGCTTGGCCACTACTTCACCGTTGCGTCGACGTGTGCGGGTGCGCGGACGCGTGGCACCCTCAACGGGGGCAGCGCCGTCGGCCGAAGAGGCGGAGGCAGCAGCTGAGGAGGAGGGACGACGGCGGCTGCGGCCTGACTCGCGCTTCTCGCCTGCGCTGTTGGAAGCCGTGCTGGTGGAAGCCGCACCGTTGGAGTCACGGGCTGAGTCGCGGCCAGCGCCACGGCCGGAGTCGCGCTTCTCACCATGGCGGGCACCTGAGTGGTTTCCGCCGCGGTTGCCACCATGGCTACCGCCTCGAGCAGTGTCAGCCTTGGGGGAGTTGCGCTTGCCCGTCTCGCCAAGGTCTTCCAAAACCTCGGCATCAATGCCGGCGTGCGTGCGCATGTTGCGCGGCAGGCGGCCCTTGGTGCCAACGGGGATGTCAAGATCGCTGTACAGATGAGGGGAGGAGGAGTAGGTCTCGATCGGCTCGGGAACGCTCAGACCCAGTGCCTTGTTGATGAGAGCCCAGCGGGGCATGTCATCCCAGTCAACGAAGGTCACGGCGGTGCCCTTGTTGCCGGCGCGGCCCGTACGGCCAACACGGTGCAGGTAAATCTTCTCGTCCTCAACGCACTGGTAGTTGACCACGTGTGTCACATCATCAACGTCGATGCCGCGAGCGGCAACGTCAGTGGCAACCAGAACATCAACCTTGTTGTTGCGGAAGGCGCGCAGTGCCTGCTCGCGGGCGCCCTGGCCCAAGTCGCCGTGGATGGCCGCTGCGGCGAAGCCGCGGTCAACCAATTCCTCGGCAACCTTGGCAGCGGTGCGCTTGGTCTTGGTGAAGATGATGCTGCGGCCGCGATCCTTGGCCTGCAGGATCCGGGCCAGGACCTCAATCTTGTCCATGCTGTGGGCACGGTAGATGAGCTGGCGAATGTCGCGCTTGGTCAGACCCTCATCATCAGGATCAGCGGCACGGATGTGCGTGGGCTGGGTCATGTAGCGGCGGGCCATGGCAACAACCGGGCCGGGCATGGTGGCTGAGAACAACAGTGTTTGACGAACCGGGGGAGTGCCGGCAATCAGGGTCTCAACGTCGGGCAGGAAGCCCAGATCCAGCATTTCATCGGCCTCATCGAGGATCACCATGCGAACGTGCTTGACGTTCAGGTGAAGCTGCTTGAGCAGGTCGATCAAACGGCCGGGGGTTCCAACAATCAGTTCAACACCCTTTTGCAGGGCTTCAACCTGGGGCTCGTACGCACGGCCGCCATAAATGGTGGCGATGCGGATGCCACGGTGTTTGGAGGCAACGGCAAGGTCGCCGGCAACCTGGACAGCCAGTTCACGGGTGGGCACAATAACCATTGCCTGGGGTGCGCCCGGGGCCGCGAGCTTCTCAAAGCCCTCATCCTTGGGGGCAACAATGCGGTTCAGGGCGGGGATGCCGAAACCGAGCGTTTTGCCCGTTCCGGTCTTGGCCTGGCCAATGATGTCGTGACCTGTCAACGCGATGGGCAGCGTCATGGCCTGGATGGGGAAGGGGTGGAGGATGCCAGCTTCGGTCAACGAAGAAACGATCTCGTGGTGCACGCCAAAGCTGGCGAACGTTTCCTTTTCTTCCTTGTGCGGGGGCTCATGGGTGACCAAGGATCCGTCAATTTCGACGATTTCGTTGCTGTCTTCTGCCTGCAAGAGGGAGTCTGCTTCAATGCTCAAATGCTTACCGTTCAATTCGTCTATACAAGGTGCCGCCTACAGGGCTCAACGCGGGCGCGGAAGGCCTCACGGAACCGCAGAACAGCGGCACAATCTTAGGGAAGCCGATCGCGGGCTAACAAAAACTTAGCCCTCCCGCCGTCGTAAATGACGGGTGCGGGAGGAGCTGAAAAGACGCGCGTAGGGGCGGGTTTGCTGAATCAAAAACTATCAATCAACGACCGGGCATCCATGTCTACCCCTTTAGTCTAGCGGCACACCCTAAATTTGCGAGGATTGCACAAACTTCACACTTCGTTTGGCAATGTCCACGGAAGTCAGCGTCACCCGCACCACAGTTCCGGCCTCCAGATCACCATCGCAGTACCCCGTCACGGCCGGCACAGAAATCTGGATGAAACTGCGCGCAGCGGAGGCCTTGGAATTGTGGCCGTTCCGCTTTGGCCCTGCCAGTACGACGGCGTCAAACTCGCCTCCCACTTGGTGGCTGAGCAGGGCGGCCTCAATGGTGTCGATGGCTGCCTTGTCCACTTTGTTGGCCAGCTGGTTGGAGGCGCTCATGATCTCCGGTAGCAGGTCCAAGGCCTCAATGGCCCAGGTGGGGACCGGTTCCTTGGCACACAGGGCCGCGCAAATGGCAAGCACAAACCTGTCCACCAGGCGGCGCAAGGGTGCGGTGGTGTGGGCGTACGGTGCCGCCACTGCCGCCTGCATGACTTCTGCCGGGACGCTGCCATTAAAAGGGGTGTAGCTGGCGCCCCTGAACAGGGTGCTGGCAGCGTGCATCAACGCCAAATGTTTGGGGTCGGCGGTGTTCAAGGTGCGCAGATAGGCACCATACGCCATCTCCGGGTCCCAAGGATTGCCCAGCGCCTGAGTTTGCAGGCGGTAAGCCGCAATGGCCTCGGCATCGGGGGCGGGCATGGTGCGCAGGATGCCCACTTTCCCATCGATCATCACCTGGGCGGCTGCCATTCCTGTCAGCAGGGAAATCTGGGCGTTCCAGTCCTCAATGGGCAGGTTGGGGCGGAATTCCAGGACGTAGCGGCCGTCCACGAACTCCACCTCTTGTGCCGGCACATTGAGGCTGGCACCGCCGCGGGCGCGCTCCAAGTCGATGCGCTTGGTCCCAATCTCGGCCAACAGCGCCAAGGTTTCGGCAAAAGCGGCCGGTGAGTTCCCGGCGTCGTACATCTTTTGGGCTTCTTCATAACCCAGTTTGGCAATACTGCGGACGGTGGCCCGGCGGACCAGGGCCGAGGTCTGGGTGCCGTCCGCCGCCAAATGAATTTCCCAGACGTAAGCGGAGCGGGGATCGTTGGCAAACAAGCTCGCAGCACCCTCACTCAGGGAGGTGGGGTGGAGGGGAATGCGTTGGCCGGGCGTGTAGATGGTCTGGCCACGGCGGCGGGTCTCGGCATCCAGTGGACCGCCGGCGGGAACAAAGGAGGGGACATCGGCAATGGCGTAGTGCACCACGTAGCCGTCGCCTTCGCGCTCCAAGAACATGGCCTGATCCAGATCCTGGGACGTGGGCGGATCGATGGTGATGAAGGGCAGCGCCGTCAGATCAGGTGCGGGCAGCGAATGGCCGGCAATGACCGCATCCACCTCCGCCAGTACCTCCGGGGAAAACCCGTCGGGCAGCTTGAACTCGGTGCCCAGGGCAGCCAAGGCTTGGGCAAGGGACTGCTGCGCGGCGCTTTGACTGACGCCAATGTGAGAGTACGGCACGGTTTCAGCGTAAACGATTCGCGGCAGGGAACAAGTGTGGCGCGGCACGGACTACCCTAGAGCGTATGAGTATTCCAGCCTCCGACGCCGATGATTCCGTTTCCGCAGGCGAACTGAGCGCCCGCTACGACACCTTTGTTGTTGATTTGCTGGGCAGCATTGCCTATGGGGAACTGTCCGCGTTTGAGCGTTTGGCGATCGACGCGCGGCACTCGCCGTCGCTGGGCGACAGGGCCGTCCTGGGTAAAATGGCGGTGTCCGAGTTTGGCCACTATGAAGCCATCTGTGCCCGGCTCAACGCGATGGGCATGGACCCGGAACTGGCCATGGCGCCGTTTGTGCGCATGGTGGATTCCTTCCACGAGCGCACCCGCCCCGCTGACTGGCACGAATCTCTCATGAAGGCGTACGTGGTGGAGACCATCACGGAAGAGTTTTACGCTGCCATTGCCGAACACCTCGACGACGCCACCCGGGAAGCCATTGCCGGGGTACACACCAGCGATGAACAAATTGAGACGTTGACGTCCCTGCTGAAAACTATGCTGGCCGAGGATCCCCGGCTTTCCTCACGCCTGGCCTTGTGGGGTCGGCGGATGGTGGGGGAGGCCCTGACACAGGTGCAACGCATTGGTGCCAAGCACAGTTTCCTGGTGGGCCTGCGGCCCGATGCCACCCAGGAACAGGCTGCGGCGGAAGTTCAAACCATCCTGAGCGCCCTGACACGCAACCATTCCAAGCGCATGAGCAAGCTGGGGCTCACTGCCTAGCTTGTGCTAGAGGGAATCCGCGGGGGAGCGGACGTCCTGCAGGATTCGGGCAACGGTTTCTTCCAAGGTCTCCTCTGCCGTGATCCGCCGTTCGGTGATGCCGTGGAGCGGATCCCAGCCGTGATACCAGCCGCGCATGGAGTGTTCATCAAAGTCGGCCTGCTTTTGCGGGCGTGTGGTGTGCCTGTGCAGTGTCTCCTCGAGGGTGAGGTCGTAGGCGTAAAACAGGCTTGGTCCGAGATGTCCGGCACCCAGTGCCGCGAATGTCTCACTATAGATGCTTGCGTTAAACACCCCGTCGGCAATAACTGTGCGGCCGTGGCGGAGCGCCAGTGCCGCCGATTGCGCAATCAGCTCCACGGAGAGCGGCGAGTAGTTTCCGCGCTCACCCAGGATCGTTCGGCGGAAATAATCCTGCTCGATCCAAACTCCACCCAGATCCTTTTGCAGCGCACGGGCAACCGTGCTCTTTCCGGAGCCGGAGCTGCCACGCAACACTATAAGAACGGCCATGTCCCCATCCAAGCACTCTTGCTCCCTTTACTTGGCAGGGAACTTAAACAGCGGGGCCCGGAGGCGCAACGCGTGCGCCTCCGGGCCCCGCAATGTAGCTGTGATTTTGTGGCTAGGCCGGAATGACGGCCACCGCGTCAATCTCCACGAGGAAGTCACCCAGGAACGAGCCCACAGTGGTTCGTGCGGGGTAGGGGGCCTTGACGAATTCCTCGTAGACCGCGTTGAACCCGGCAAAGTCCCGGGCTGGCTCCTGCAGGTGGACGGTGGCCTTGACCACGTGGGAGAAATCCAGGCCGTGGGCGGCCAGCACTGCGGCTAGGTTCTCCATGGCCGCCCGGGTCTGCTCACCGATGGTCTCGCCCACAGTGTCCTCGGTGACCCGGTGGTGCGGGGTCGCACCGGCGGTGAAGAGGAAACCGTTGGCGGCAATGGCCTGGGAATACGGGCCGGCCGGGACAGGTGCCAAGGTGGTGCTGATGTGGGTGCGGAGCATGGTGCTTTTCCTTTTCTTCTGGCTGCCTGATAGCGGCCAAGGGGATTGTTGCAAAGAGGTGTTTGGGTCTTAGTCGGCAGTGGATTGTCTTAGCCGACAGTGGATTAGAGGACCTTGGAGAGGAACGCCTTGGTGCGCTCGTGTTTGGGTGCCACAAGCACTTCCGACGGCGGGCCGCTTTCCACCACCACGCCCATGTCCATGAAAACCACCTGGTCGGCGACCTGCTTGGCGAAGGCGAGCTCATGGGTGACCACCACCATGGTCATGCCCTCTGCGGCCAGGTCCTTCATGACCTCGAGCACTTCGCCAACGTTCTCGGGGTCAAGGGCGGAGGTTGGCTCGTCGAACAGCATGAGCTTGGGCTTCATGGCCAGGGCCCGGGCAATGGCAATGCGCTGCTGCTGCCCGCCGGAGAGGTCCTGCGGGTAGGAGTGCCCGCGGTCGCCCAAGCCAACCCGGTCCAACAGGACTTGGGCTTCGGCAATGACTTCCTTCTTGGGCCGGCCCAGCACGTGGACGGGGGCCTCAATCACGTTTTCCATGACTGTCATGTGCGGGAAGAGGTTGAAGCGCTGGAACACCATTCCTGCGGTGAGGCGGGACTTGGCAGTCTGGCTTTCCTTCTTTTCGTACAGGCGTCCGTTGCGTTCGGTGTAGCCCACAAGCTGCTGGTCCACGTACAGGCGTCCGGCGTCGATCTTCTCCAGGTGGTTGATGCAGCGCAGGAACGTTGTCTTGCCGGAACCGGACGGGCCGATCAGGCAGGTCACCGTGCCCTGTTCGATCGTCAGGTCAATGCCCTTGAGAATTTCAATGGCCGCGAAGTTCTTGCGCACCCCTTGGGCTTCCACCATTGTTGTGCTCATGATGCTTTCCTTCTCTTGGGCCGGCGAACCAGGCGGGTTGCAGTGTCAAAGCCGCGACCGTAACGCCGCTCAAGCTTGTTTTGGAAGAAGCTCAGGACAGTGGTCATGAGCAGGTACCAGATGCTGGCCACAATGAGCAGTGGGATGGTCTGATAGTTGAACGAGTAGATGATCTGGGCCGAGTACAGCAGGTCGGAGATCGCCAGCACGCTGACAAGGGAAGTCCCCTTGAGCATGGAGATGACCTGATTGCCCGTGGGCGGCAGCACCACACGCATGGCCTGCGGCAGGATGACACGCATCATCAACTTGCTGCGGTTCATGCCCAGCGCCCGGGCGGCATCGTGCTGGCCCTTGTCCACGGAGCTGATGCCGCTGCGGATGATCTCCGCCATGTAGGCGGCTTCATTCAAGGCCAATCCGAGCAGGGCTGCACCCAGCGGGGAGATGAGTACGTTGGCTGAGCCGATCACTAGGGAGGGTCCGCCGAAGGGCAGTCCCAGCGCAATTACCGGGTATAGGGCCGCAATGTTGTACCAAAAGATCAACTGGACCAGCAGCGGCGTGCCGCGGAAGAACCAAATGTAGGCCCGGCTGACGGTGTGCAGAATCGGATTGGTGGACAGGCGCATGATTGCCAGGACCGTCCCCAAGGCGATGCCGACAGTCATCGAAACAACCGTGAGGACCAGTGTCAGCCCGGCACCTGTCAGGATTTCCGGGGAGAACAGGTACTCGGCCACAACGTCCCAGTGGTAGCGCTCGTTAGTGGCCACGTCCAAGGCTGCGCTCGCAGCGATGAGAATCAGGACCAGTGCCAAGGCGTTGCGGACAGGATGGCGCAGGGGCACCACCGGGACAGAATCACCCGTTGCTGCGGGGGGAACTTGTTGGGACGTGGCTGGTGTTGCTGATTGTTGGTGCTGCATGGTGTTCACCTCCTATTGGGCGAAGTTGACGCGGGGATCGGTGATGGCGCTGCTTTCCAGGCCGTACTTTTTCAAAACCTGTTTGTACGAATCGCTTTTGAGGACCTCCGCCATGGCCGCGGACACGGACGTGAGAAGGCCGGATTCGATGGGCAGCCCCACCCCGACAGGGGTGAAGTCATACTGGGAGGAAATTTCAATGTCCGGATTGGCCTTGGCAGCGAAATTCAGGATGGGCGAGTCGGCCAGCACGGCGTCCAGGCGGCCGCTGGTCAGCCCGGAGATGGCCTGGCGGGTGTCCTGGAATTCGCTGGTCTGGATCGGCGCCTTGCCCTCCGCCTGGCATTTCTCGTCGGCGGCCGGCACATTTGCTGTGAGCTGGTAGGAGCCGATCAACAGGCCCACCTTCTTCCCACACAGGGCTGCCTCCTCCGTGATGCCTTGAGGATTGCCCGTGCCCACGGCAATGGAGTTGCCCATCTGCAGATAATCCACAAAGTCCAGAACCTTCATCCGATTTTCGGTGGGTGTCATGGAGGACACCGTCATGTTGTACCGGCCGCCGGCCATGCCCGGAATGATGGAGTCAAAGTTGGCGACCTTGATGTCAACCTTCACCCCCAGGGCCTGGCCAATCAGCCGGGCGACATCCGGATTGGTCCCCGTCATCTCCCTGGTGCCCTCGCGGTAAAACTGGGTGGGCGGTTCGTTCGTGGGGATGGCCACAGTTAGTACCTTGGAAGCCTTGATGGCGTCCGGCAGTTGCGCCGCTGCAGCCTGGTTGAAGGCCATGGCGGGGATCCCGGCGCCGAGCTCGGCAACGCCGTCGGACGCCGTCGAACTTGCACACGCCGCCAGTGAGAACATCAGCGCTGCCGAGACGGCGACGGCGGCAGCAGCGCGGACACGCCTGCGGGCGGCGGACGGGGCACTCATCAGGGAGTTCCCAACTCTGCCAGCGACCGCTGCGAATCAAGGTCTGATGCGGCAGCGACGCGGACAAATGTTTCGCTGTGGTGGCGGATAAGCTCGCGGCCGCCTTCCTTCAGTTCGGCGATGGTGGTGACACCCAGCAGGGCCATGGTGCGGCACATTTCAGCCTTGAAGAGTTTGAGCACGTGGCTCACGCCAGCTTCACCGGCAGCGGCGAGGCCGTACAGGTAGGGGCGGCCAATGGCGCAGGCATCGGCGCCCAGGGCCAGTGCCTTGATGACGTCGGAGCCGCGGCGGATGCCACCGTCCACAATGATTTCCATGCGACCGGCCGTGGCCTCACCCATCTCCGGGAGTACATCCATGGGGGAGACCATGTGGTCCAGCTGGCGGCCGCCATGGTTGCTGACCTGGATGGCGTCGAATCCCATGCTGGCCGCAATGGCGGCATCCTTCGGGTTCACGCAGCCCTTCAGGATGAGGGGGCCGTTCCAGCGGGTGCGGATGTCTTCAAGATCGCTCCAGTCGGTGGGCTCGTAGGAGCCGGCCAGCAGGGTGCGCCACATGTCAGGAGTGCTGGAGAGGGGTCCCTGCGGGATCTCGGCGTCGAGGTTGGGGAAGGCGATGGCGTCGCTGGCCAGGAAGCCCAGTGCCCAGCGGGGGCGCAACGCACCCTCGAACACCGTCTTGGGCTTGATGGACGGCGGAGCCGTGAAGCCATTGTGGTAGTCGCGTTCACGGTGCCCTACGTCGCGGCAGTCGATGTTGACAATGAGGGCCTCGTAGCCGGCATTGGAAACACGGTCCAGAACAGCCTGCAGCATGACTTTGTCGTTGGTGGGTTCAAGGTTGAACCAGCGACGCAGGCCGGGGGTTGCCTCGGCCACGTGTTCCATGGGCGTGGTGCTCAGATGGGCCAGTCCGTAGGGGACGCCCGCGGCCAGTGCGGCACGGGCTGCGGCGATCTCGCCCTGCGGGTGAAACAGCCGGGTGCCGCCGGTGGGGGAGAGCATCAGGGGCATGGCCGACGGGCCGCCGAGGATGGTGGTGGCCAGGCTCAGGTTTTCCACCGAGCCCCACTTGGGCATGAAGGACCAGTCGTTGAAGGAGGCGATGTTCCGACGCATGGATGCCTCATCTTCGCCGCCGCCTTCAATGTAGTCAAAGATGCTCTTGGGCAGGGCCTTCGCTGCCATTTTCTGCATGTCGCCAATGCTGTAGCAGCGGCGGTCCAAGCGTTCGGCCGTGGATCGTGCCGGGCCCTGAATCGATGCCAGTGCCCTGATGTCCTTGAATTTCATGTGGTGACCTCTAACTCCTGGTGGGAAAAACTATTTACTCCCTCTGCATCAATGGTGACGTGGATCTCATCGGAACTACATGTGAGTTCTTACAAAAATCCTCTAATCGACTTGTGATAACGTCCAGGTCATGGTGCGTGGAATGAAAGACTCCGTGGATGGCCGCGGACAGGGAGATGCTGTACGCCTTGCCGATTGCATTGCGCTGATGCAGGCGGACCTGGTGCACGCAGGTCCTGACGCGCACAAACTCATGCACCGCGTTTCCGACATACTGATGTTTGACCCCATGGACGAATGGGTTCCGGTGGGGGACCGCATCATTTTGGCTGTTGGGCTCAGGTGCGAATCCGCTGATTTTGACCAACTGTTGGAACGGGCATCGGCCGGGAATGCTGCGGCAGTCATCGTCAAGGCGTACGGGGCGCCCATGGAACGGCTGCGTGCGGCGGCCGGCCGCCACGGCGTGGCACTGCTGGTTGCCCCCGATTCCATTGACTGGACACGGCTGGTCACGCTTGCCCGAGCATCAGTGGTTGGTGCGGCGGCAGACTTTGTCTCCGGCATCCGCCTGGGCGACCTGTACGCGTTCGCCAACGCCGCGGCATCCATCACCAACGGGGCTGTGAGCATAGTGGATCCGCTGGGCCGGGTGCTGGGCTATTCCACGCTGCCCGGCCAGCCCATTGACGAGCTCCGCCGCGTCACAACACTGTCGCTGGAGGAAATTCAGGCGCCGGCCTTCGACACTGATTTCAAGGCCGTCTATGACTCGCCCGTGGCGGTGCACATCCCGGCCACGCAGGAGGAAATGGCTAGGCTGGCGCTCGCCGTCAGGGCTGGGGGTGAGCTCCTTGGCTCCATCTGGATCATCGATCCCGGTGAAGAACGGCGCGAAGCGGCGCTTTCGGCATTGGACAAGATGGCGCCCCTGGCCGGCCTGCACCTGCTGCATGCGCGCTCCGCCTTCGATGTTGGCGAGCGCAGGAACGGTGACCTGATCCGCACGCTCATGGGCGACCCCGACCATGCTTCCTTTGCTGCTGCCCAGCTGGGCCTGGACGCGGCGAAAGGTTTGGCGGTGGCGGCCTTTTCCATTGTCCGCCCGCAAACCGGGAGCCTGGAGGCAATCCAAGAGATCCAGAAGCTGCTGTATCTGGTCACCACGGTGTGCAATGTTCAGTTCAAAAGCAGCCACAGTGCGCTGATTGATTCGGTGGTCTATGCGCTCCTGCCATGCGAGGGCAACGACCCCAGGGCTGCGCATCGGCGGGTGGTTGCGGAAATCGGGTCATACGCCCAAACAATCAGCCGGTTCCCGCTCATTGCTGCTGTGGGTGAGGTTGCCTTGGCCGTGGAAGACCTGCCCCGTTCCAGGGGCGAAGCGCTGGAAACCCTCGAGTTCCTGCTCCGTGGACGGGCCGCGGCGGGCGAGGCCGGCGGATCCGCCGTGGCCCTGTACGAGGACTACAGGGTTCCCTTGAACCTGGTGAAGATTGGGGCGTTCATTGAGGAGCAAGGCATGGCACAGCAGGACGACATTGCCATGATCCAGGGCCGTGACGCCGAGCAGCAAAGTGAGTACCTGCAAACATTGCGCGCCTACTTCCAGTGCAACGGCAGCATTTCCGACATGGCCGCGCACCTCCATGTCCACAACAACACCGTCCGATACCGGCTGACGCGCCTGGAGAAGGATTTCGGCATTGACTTCGACGATCCGCAAAAACGCCTGTGGCTGTGGCTGCGCCTGGCCGCCATGGACCTCACTGCCTAGCGCCCGCTGGTCTCACGGGCCGCCCATTTCGCCACTGCTGACCGTGGCCGCGAGATGCTTGGCTGCAGGCGGCGTTCTGCGGCCAAGGTCAGCAGTCGATGCCAGCCACCGCCACCACAAGACGCTCCGCGAATTTCGGGGCCCTGCGGGAAGTACGCTTATCCGGTGGGAATGAGACTTGCAACACCGGCCGGCAGTAGTTCCTTTAGCCGCGCCCTTGCGCTTCTGGTTGCCGGAACCTATTTCATGGAAATCCTGGACGGCACCATCATCTCCACTGCTGCTCCAGCCATCGCCGCGGATCTGCACGTGCGGGCGGTGGACATTAACTTGGCCATGACGGCCTACCTGATCACGCTGGCGGTGGGCATCCCCATCAGTGGTTGGCTGGCCGAACGCTTTGGTGCACGGCGGGTGTTCACGGCCGCGATTGCCGTTTTTACCATCGCGTCGCTGTTGTGTGCGCTCAGCCCCAACCTTGCTTTTCTCTGCGTGGCCCGCATGCTGCAGGGCCTGGGCGGGGCCATGATGGTTCCCGTGGGCCGGCTGGTGGTCCTGCGTGATGCTGACAGGAAAGAGTTTCTGGAGGCCATCGCCTACCTGACCTGGCCGGCACTCATAGCCCCCGTGCTGGCCCCGGTGGTGGGTGGACTGTTGGTCAGCTATGCGAGTTGGCACTGGATCTTCCTCATCAATGTCCCCCTGGGTATTGTTGCGTTCATTGTCGCCACCCGCGTGGTCCCGGATATCCGCGCGCGGAAGGTGCCCCCGCCCGACTGGGTCGGGTTTGGGCTTTGCGGCGTTGCCTTGGCCGCCTTGGTGATTGGCATGGAACTTATCGGTTCGGCACCCACGCCGTGGGCCGCCGTCGTACTCTGCCTGTTGGCGTCCTTGGCTGGCGTGGCGGGGGCGCTGTGGTGGTTCAGGCGGGCCCTGCACCCGCTGCTGGATCTGCGCGCGTTGCGCATCCACACGTTCCGGGTGGGCAACGGCGGAGGGGCCCTGTACCGGATGGTCATCAACGCCGTGCCGTTCCTATTGCCGTTGATGTTCATGCTCGGATTTGGCTGGACTGCTTTTGAGGCGGGCCTGATGACCATGGCGGTGTTTGCCGGCAATGTGCTCATCAAGCCAGCCACCTCGCCGTTGATCCGGCGTTTTGGTTTCCGCAACGTGCTGCTGCTGAGCAACATTGGTGGCGCGTTGGTGTTGGTGGCCTGTGCCCTGATGAATCCGGAGACCCCGCTGGCCGTGATTGCCGTGGTGCTGTTCGCCAGTGGCGTGCTGCGTTCCATCGGGTTCAGCGCATACAACACCTTGCAGTTTGTGGACGTGCCTAAGGCTGGCATGGTGGACGCCAACACCCTATCCTCCACAATTGCCCAGATCGCCACCGGCCTGGGCATTGCCGTGGGGGCACTGTTACTGCGCGGTGCCCAGTCCCTGCTGGCCTCGGACCTGCCAGCCGTGGCCAGCTACCAGGTGACGTTCGCGGCGCTCGCGGTCATCATGCTGGTCCCGGTGGTGGAGGCCCTGTTCATGCACCGGGCCGCGGGTGATCTGGTGCGTGCGAGGTAGCTGCCGGAAGAAGTGCCACGGCAAGCCCGGCGGCCAGGGCGGCCAGGACCCCCAGCGCTCCGGCCATGACGCCCCAGCCAAACCGTTGGAACACCAGGCCTGCACTCCAGCCAATGAGGCTGGAACCAGCGTAGTAGCTGAGGTTGTACAGTGAGGCGGCCTGGGCCCGGCCCGACGTGGCCAACGAGCCCGTCCAGCCCGAGGCGATGCTGTGGGCGCCGAAGAATCCAGCGGTGAACAGTATCAGGCCCGCCAGAATCGCGGTCACCGGTGCGGCCAGCGTCATCGCCAGGCCAGCAACCATGGCGCCGGTGGATGCCAACAGTACGTTCCGCCTGCCCCAGCGGTTGGCTATACCCGCCACCAGCCGTGAGGTCACGGTGCCCGCCAGATAGGCCAGAAAAAGCAGTGCCACTGCTGACGCCGGAAAAAGGTATGGCGGCGCCTCCAGCCGGAAACCGAGAAAGTTGTAGACACTGACAAAGGCGCCCATCAACAGGAATGCCTGGGCGTACAACGCCAGCAGCTGGGCGTTGCGCAGCGGCGGAAGCAGTTTGCCAAGGACCGCCCCGAAGCCATCCGTGCGCGCCGGCACAAAACCCCGTGGGCGCGGGGCCAGCAGGAGGAAGCCCGCGGCCGCGGCGGCGGCGCAAAGGGACACGGCCAGGGTTCCCATGCGCCACCCCGCCATGTCCGCCACAGGCCCGGCAAGCAGCCGCCCGAATAGCCCGCCCAGCGTGGTGCCGGCCACGTAGGCGCCCGCAGCTGCGCTGGCGTGGCGTGGGCTGACCTCCTCCGTGAGGTAGGCGATGGCCAATGCCGGGATGCCGCCCAGCGCAGCCCCTTCCAGAGCCCGCAGGACCAGCAGACCCTCAAAGCTGGGCGCCAGGGGCACCAGTAGGCCCAAGATAGTTGCCAAGATGACGGCCAGTCCCATGATCCGCACCCGCCCCCAGCGGTCTGCTGCAAATGACCAGGGCAATACGGCGACGGCCAGCCCAACAGTGGCGACGGAAACCGTCAGTGAGGCCTGGGCGGCCGTCACCTGCAGATCGCGCGAGACCATTGGCAGTAACCCCTGAAGGGAGTAAAGCTGGGCAAATGTAGCTACCCCGGCGCAGGCCAGGGCGGCCAGCACCCTGCGGTACCCGGCACTGCCCTGCCGGTGGCCTGCCCATGGTGACGCGGCTTCTGGGCTTTGGCAATCCAAGCGGTTGGTGTCAATCACAAGATCAACCGTAGGACGAGGAAATCAATGCGTCTAATGCATGAATATGCCTTCAATAATCCAAATATGGATGACTCAGTGGCTGTATCCGTGGTTCCATGAATCATGGAAAAAGACGATCAGGACCTGGCCCGGCTGCTTCCGGTGCTGCCCATTCTGGTTGAACTGGGTAACAGCGGCCATGTGACAGCAACGGCAGAGGCCCTGGGAATTCCGCAGTCCACCGTGAGCCGGGCGCTTTCTCGTGCCGCTGCCGTGGTTGGCACTGCGCTGGTGCTGCCCAAGGGGCGGGGCGTGGAGCTGACCCCGGCGGCATTGGCGCTCATCCCTGCGGCCGCCGAGGCATTGGATCAGGTGCGCCTGGGCTTGGCGCTGGCCCGGCAGGAATCCGGAAAACAATTTGGCCGGATTCAAGTGGCTTTTCAACACACCTTTGGCGAGGCCACCCTCCCGCTGTTGATCAGGGCATTTGCCCGGGAGAATCCGGCTGTCACTTTTGACCTGCAGCAGGGGAGCCGCTCCTTTTGCCTGGATTTGCTGGCGGGCGGAACTGCTGATCTGGCGCTCGTGGCACCACCTCCGGCTCCGAGCAGCACCATCGGCGCCCAGGCGCTCTATTCGGAGCCACTGAAATTAGTGGTTCCCGCTGGCCACCGCCTTGACGGTTCCACCGGTATTCGGCTCGACGCGGTGCGAGATGAGCCGTTCGTCATGCTGGAACCGGGCTATGGCATGCGGTCCATTGTGGAGACGCTCTGCCGCAGCGCCGGTTTCCGTCCGCGCGTGGCCTTTCAGGGCCAGGACCTGCACACTGTCCGCGGGTTGGTGTCGGCCGGACTGGGTGTGGCGGTGGCGCCGGCCCAGCGCTCCGGCAGTCAGGCTCCGAGTCGGGGGGCCTTGGGCTGGTGTGAAGTGGACATCACGTGGCCTCAGGCGCGCCGGGACATCGGGCTGGTGTGGCGCAATCGCCCCGACGGCTCGCCGCAGGCGGCCCGGTTCAAGGACATGGTCCTGGCGCAGGGCAGCGACTTGCTCGCGGCCGCTCGGCTCTGAGCTGCCCAACTGCCATGCAGCCTGATGCGGTGGTACGCTTGAAGTTCGAATCTTTGTACTAGGCGGTGATGGCGTGTTTGGTATGGATCTGCCTTCCCCCAAGACGCCCAACACCGATCCGACGGGGTTCGCCTCGCCCGCCCGCGACTACTTCCACGGCGGCATCGACCTCAACAAGCACCTGATCAGGGACAGAACCTGCACGTTCATCATGCGCGTTTCCGGGGATTCCATGGCGGGCGCCGGCATCGCCGACGGTGACGAGATTATTGTGGACAGGTCCCTCACCCCGCGCGACGGCTCGGTGGTGGTTGCCGTGGTGGACGGCGAACTGCTGATCCGCCGGCTAGCCATGCATGACGGCGTGACCTCCTTGGCGACGCAACCCGCCGATGCGCAGTCCCCGGCTTCTGGCGCGCTCGCCGCTTTGGTGGGGAAGCTGACGGTCTGGGGTGTCGTCACCCGGTGCCTGCATCATGTCTAAACAGGCACAAGTGCGGCAGATGCAGGGTTACGCAGTGCTGCGGCCAGCCCCTGGAACAAAAAATGCCACACTGAATAACTCCAGTCATCGTCACCACAAGGGGCTCTAAATGAAGCCAAAGAAAAAACACGACGAAAACGCCGAACTGCCCGTCGCCGTTCGAGCCAGTGCCTCCTGGAAGCGGCGGGCCCAGTGGCCCAAGACCCGCTATCGGAGCATCCAGTACGATGCGCGATTCGCTGATGGGCGGGAGGAGCAGGGAGTGAAGATCGACGAGGTACTTCAAGGGTGGCGCTACCCCGCCGACGCGTGGTGCGTGCGTGGCGGCGCCGAGAAGGAGTGTCCGGAGGAAGGGGCCGGGCTATGGGTGGACTATCCCTATGGCAGGCCGCTTTAAGGCCGAAGAGTCGGTGGTCGAAGCGGCCTCTCGGGAGGCCCGCGAGGAACTTGGTGTTGTCCTTGCCGCAAAAGATCTGGTCGCGGTCACCACCATGCGCCGCTCCCAGCAGACTTCCCTGGCCATTTAGACGCCATGCACAAATAGTTTAGAGAATATAAAGCTGTCTAAAACGGTAATCGTGGACATGGAGCCCGGTCAGACACAGCATCGCCTGTATACAGAGAACTGGGAAACTTTAAACTTGCCGGAAGGAGTGCTCGTGAAGAATCCGTTCAAGCCGACGGCCGGCGCCCGCCCGCAACTGCTTCTGGAACGGAACGACATCCGCCAAGACTTCGCCGAGAGCATCGAAAACGGTCCGGGTCGGCACCATCGGCGAACCAAATGACCGTGAACCGCATCGCCCTGGTGGACGTCAACAACTTCTATGTCTCCTGCGAGCGGGTCTTTGACCCGAAGCTGGAAGGCCGCCCCGTCGTCGTACTCTCCAACAACGACGGCTGCGTGGTGGCACGCTCGGCGGAAGCCAAGGCGCTGGGCATCGCCACTGGCGCCCCGTGGTTCCAGCTGCAAGCCCAGGCCAAGGCGTGGGGCTTGGTGGCACGCTCCAGCAACTACGAACTGTATGGGGACCTGAGTGCCAAGGTCATGGAAGTGGTGGGCCGTTTTGGTACCTGGCAAGAGGTGTACTCCATCGACGAATCGTTCATCGGTCTGATGGGGGATTCGGCGCAACTGCACGCCACAGGCGCTGAGGTCCGGGCGGCTGTGATGCGCCACGTGGGTGTACCCGTCTGCGTCGGCGTGGCTGCCACCAAGACGTTGGCGAAGTTTGCCAATAGGATCGCCAAGCAAAACCCGGCACTGGCTGGTGTTTGTGCGCTGGACGCCATGCCGGAGGGGCATGTTGTGCGCATCCAGGAACGGGTGCCCGCATCAGGGCTGTGGGGCGTTGGCGGCAAGACCTCCAGCAAGCTGAAAATGATGGGCATTGAAAGCATCGCCGACCTCAAGGCCGCCGACCCGGCAATGATTCGCAAGAAGTTCTCGGTGGTACTGCAACGCACCGTCATGGAGCTCAACGGCACCGAATGCATTCCCCACACCGAGGAACACGTGGACAAGCAGCAAATCATGTTTTCCCGCAGCTTCTCCACCCCCGTCACCACCGTTGCGGGCATGGAGGAGGTCATGGCCATCTATGCCCAACGCGGTGCCGCCCGCCTGAACCAGGAAGGCCTGCGCGCCTCCACCATGACGGTCACGGCGGGAACCAGCCGTTTTGCCGGCGGGGAAGGCAGCTTCCCGGCCGTCACCAGCCGATTCATGACGCCCACCCAGGACCCCATTGTGCTGATCCGCGCCGCCGTGGCAGCCATTGGCCAAAGCGCGGTCCCCGGGGCGGCATACCTGCGCGCCGGTGTCATGTTCAACGGACTTGAACCGGCCTCCGGGACGGGAATGCTGGATGTTTTTGGCCCTGCGGCGGAGCAAGCCGATGTGGGCGATGTGCTGGGGGAGGTGCGCAACAAATTTGGCAGCATGGCCATTGGCATCGGGGTGGGCGGCTTGGCCCAGGCCCCGGCGTGGTCCATGAAGCGTGAGTATTCCTCGCCCCGGTACACCACCGAGTGGAAGGAACTGCCGGTGGTGCGGGCTTAGCCAAGCTGTTGGGGCACCGCGGTTAGACTCGAGCCCATGGCTTTGCTAAAAACCCCCAAGTCCCGGCGCCTTGCGCTCTTCATTGCCGCAACCGATGTGGCCGTTCTTGGGCTGGCGCTGCACTTCCTGGTGCCAGGAGACCTTGCCTCCCTGATCACCGATGCCCTGTTCACGGTGCTCGTGTACCTGCTGCTGGCGCTCATTCTTCCCACCGCCAAGCGCCACTGGCTGGCATTGAGCGCCTTCGCCATCAGTGCCTTCATTGAGATTGCACAGCTGACGGGTGTTCCCGCGCAACTGGCCGAGAGCTTCCCGCCGTCGCGCCTGGTCTTTGGCACCACCTTCTCCGCGCTGGACCTGGTGGCCTACGCCGTGGGTGCCGGGGCCGTCTACTACGCGGACAAGGTGCTCTCGCAGCGCGGGCGCATATGGCTTAGGACACAAACGGAATAGCTGCGCCACAGACCCGGTTCCACCACTAAAAGGAGGCAAAAATGCTGGACGTGGTGGTTATCGGAGCAGGCCAGGCGGGACTGTCGGCAGCGTATTACTTGGCGCGGCAGGGGCTTTCACCCGAGACAGATTTTGTGGTTCTCGACGCCAACCCCGCGCCCGGCGGTGCCTGGCTGCACCGCTGGCCCTCACTGACGCTTGGCGCAGCCCACGCCGTTCACGACCTCCCCGGCATGAAACTTCCCCCGGCCGATCCCGCCGAACCTGCATCGCAGGTGGTGGGCCGGTATTACGGCAACTATGAAAAGACGTTCTCGCTGCCCATTCGCCGGCCCGTGAAGGTGCATGCGGTGCGTTCGCTGCCCATGGACGACGGCGCACCCTCCGACACTGCCACGGCACCCCTAGTGGTGGAGACTGATGCGGGCGTTTTCACCACCCGGCTGGTCATCAACGCCACCGGCACCTGGGACAAGCCGCACTGGCCGCACTACCCGGGGGTGGAAACATTCGCGGGGCGCCAGCTGCACACCCACGATTTCTCCTCCGTGGCCGAGTTCGCCGGGCAGAAAGTATTGGTGGTGGGCGGCGGAACATCGGCGGTGCAATTCCTGCTCCAACTTGCCGATGCCGGCGTTGACACGGCCTGGTCCACGCGCCGTGCGCCCGAATTCACCACACGCGAGTTCAACCCCGATTGGGGTCGGGATGTGGAAGCCCGCGTCAATGCCCGCACCGCTGCCGGCCTGCCACCGCTAAGCGTGGTGGGCGTAACGGGGCTGCCCATGACCGAGCAATACCAGAACGGCATTTCCGCCGGAACGTTGGTTTCCCGTGGGCCCCTGCAACGGCTCACTCCGGACGGGGCGGTGTTTGAGGATGGCACCACTTTTGCCGCAGACGCCATCTTGTGGGCCACCGGATTCCGCGCAGCCATGGACCATCTGGCGCCGCTGAAGCTGCGCGAACCAGGCGGCGGCATAGTCATGGACGGGGTGAAAGTGTCCCGGGAACCGCGCCTGTTGATGGTGGGCTATGGCGCCTCCGCCTCAACACTGGGCGCCAACCGGGCAGGTCGTGCAGCGGCGGTGGCTGCCCTTGATCGGCTGAACGTTCCCGTGGGAGTGTGAACAGGCAGACGTGAGAGAGGCCACGGGAGGAAATATCCGGGCGGGTTTGGGGGTTGGCGCTAGTGAAACCACTTCGAAAGGCAGCACCCATGACGCTCCCCATTTCCATCCTTGACCTAGCCCATGTTGGCCAGGACGGCATTGCAGCCAGCTTGCGCGCGTCCGTGGACTTGGCGCAGAAGGCGGAGGAGTGGGGGTACAAGCGCATTTGGTACGCCGAGCACCACAACATGCCCTCGATTGCCTCCTCCGCCACGAGCGTTTTGATTGCCCACGTGGCAGCCCACACCAAAACCATCCGGCTCGGCGCCGGCGGCATCATGCTGCCCAACCATTCCCCGCTGCAGATTGCCGAGCAGTTCGGCACCTTGGAAACCCTGCACCCGGGACGCATTGACCTGGGGCTGGGCCGGGCGCCTGGCAGCGACCAAAACACCATGCGTGCCCTTCGCCGCGACCCGCAGGCAGCCGACACCTTCCCCTCCGACGTGCAGGAACTGCAGGCCTACTTTGATGGGGCGAGCCGCATTTCCGGGGTCAACGCCTACCCGGGCAAGGACACTGCTGTGCCGCTGTACATCCTGGGCTCCTCACTGTTTGGGGCGCGATTGGCTGCCGCACTGGGGCTGCCGTACTCCTTTGCGTCGCACTTTGCCCCGCAGGCACTCGAGGACGCCGTGCGGATTTACCGCCGCGAATTCAAGCCCTCTGCCGCGCTGGCCGAGCCCTATGTGATTGCCGGCGTCAACGCCATCGTGGCAGACACCCAGGAGGAAGCAGATGTCCTGTCCCTGAAGGCCAGGCGCCGCATGGTGGGTGCGCTGGTGGGCGGCGGGCGCACCTTCACCGACCCCGAGGCCGACATGCTGCTGGAATCCCCGGCAGGCCAGCAGGTGGTGAACATGTTCCGCTACGCAGCCGTGGGCACGCCGTCCGTGGCGCGCGCCTACCTGGACGAGTTCGCTGTGTTGGCCGACGCCGACGAGCTGATTGTAGCCTCCCAGGTCACCGACAAGGCGGCCTGGATCCGCAGCTTTGAGCTGTTGGCGCAGGCCATGGAACTGCGTCCGGCCCAACTGCCAGTCTAGGCAGGCTGGCTGCTTTGGGCCCTGCGCAGGTCCAGGCATGCCGGGGTGATGGCCGCGATGATGATGCTTGCGTGTTGCTCAAGCACCTCTTTGGGGTGTGTGCCCTCCACACAAATAGCAATCATCCCGGCGGCCGCCACGGCGCCAAGTCCTGGGACCGAGTCCTCAAACGCAGCCACCTTGTCCATGTGCTCCAGTCCCAGGGTGCGTGCTGCGCGCAGGAATCCCTCGGGATTCGGCTTACCCTCCGCAACGTCGTCGTCCGTCACCACCACGCCAAACAATTCCAGCAGGCCCGCCCGCTCCAGCGCGGGGATGACCTGTAGTCGGCTGGCGCCGGTCACCACGCCCAGCTTCAGTCCGGCCGCATGCAAAGCGTGGACAAGTTCGCGGGTGGCTGGCCGGATCAGGCTTTCACGTGCCACCCGGGCCTTGTATTCGGTGTCGATCATGGGCAGAAAGGCCTCCACGCCGCGTGGCTCATCCGGAGCCAGGGCCAGGATGTCCGTCATGATCTCGCGATCGCTGCGGCCGGCCAGCTCTTCTTGATACTGGCGCGCGGTGATGGCCACACCGCATTCAGTGGCGGCCAGGTCGATGAAGAGATCCCGCAAGACTCCCTCGTCGTCGGAGAGGGTGCCGTTGAAATCAAACAACACCCCGTCCAGCTCCAACAGGGTCGAGTTCGACAGGGTCGAGGAGGTGCTCGCGGTGACTGCGCCCATGGAGAAAAATCCGTTCTGTACTCAGTGCAAATCTGTGGGCAAAGGCTTGACGCCCGGCCTGAATCGCCACGGTGTCCCGCCGGAGCCTAGCGCGCCCAAGTGAACGCCCGGAAACGGGCCGGGAAACATCTCAGTGTGGGTTGGGGCGTGACTGGCTGGTCTGTTGCCTGGTGGAGTGTCCCTCTTTTGTCCGCGTTGTCTGGCCCGTTGAATCGGTGGCTTCACTGCTTGTCACGAGTCGCCACTAATGGTCACTGAGTCTCCACTTCGCGCCGGGGAAGAGACCCACGGCGTGGTGCATCGAATAAATCCGCATCCTGGGATGGTGTTGCGGTGCAGTTCACGTCAGACCCACCCGCTGGACCTTCGGGCTTCACTTGAAACAGCAGCTAATGCGGGTGTGCCGGTCCGTCCTGGTTCCAAACAGCAGCTGATGCGGGTGCCGGGCCTTCACACCCGCATCTGCTGCTGTTTGGAATCCGAAAAGCCATCAACGGGCCCGCATGCCGAGAGTTTGGCGGGTGCAGGTGGCATCGCGCGGAACATGGCAAGAATCCACCCCAGGTAGCCCGCGGGTGCAGCGGCCGCGACCCAGTCAACCCATGAAACAAAACTGAGACACACCGCTAGCTGCGACGCGTGGCTCCGGTCGCGGCCGGCAGGTGGTGCGAGTCTGAACGGGAAATACTGACGGCCGCCACGAGAAGGCCGAGAACCACTCCCACCAAGGTGTCAGCCACACGGTTCATGGCGGCGTCCGGGCCCAAATGGGTGCCCAGTCCCGTCATGATCAAGGCCATGGGTGTCACGGCAATGGTGGTGAGCGTGTAGTTCCGCAGCACCAGCAGCTCCGCCGCGAATTGCAGCAGCACCACTATGGCTGCCGAGGGCCAAAAGCCCAGCGACAAGGACAGCAGGGCCACGGCCACCAGTGCACCGAGAACGTTGCCCACCAGCCGTTGGATGCCTCGCTGGACACTGATGCTGTAGTTCAAGCCCTGCAACGTGGCCACCGCACCCATGGATGCCCACAACGGATGACCCAGGCCGAGAGCCACGGCAACCCAGCCGGCCAGGGCAGAGGCCACTGCCATCCGCAACGCCTGGTGCAGGCTGGCCCTTGAAACCAGGCCTGCCCGCCCGACCGCGCGGAGCGTCGTGGCTGGTGTTGCAGCCCTGGGATCCCCAGCGGTGCCCGCCGCGAACTCCGGTGCGCGGCGGAACGTGCGCAGGGCCGCCTCGTGGCGGGCGAGGTTGGCCAGTGCGGCAGCGAAGGCGTCTGTGCCCAAGGCGGCCAGTGCTGCGTCCGCCTCATCCATCAGTGCTGACAGCTGGTTGGCCTGGCGCAGCACGGCGGCTGTCCGCGCGGACTGCCCAGACCGCGCCCGGATACTCAGGGCAATGGTTGTCCGGGCGTTCGCGATGGCGGCCTTGGCGGCGGCACTGTTGCTCCCGTCGTCGTGCATGGCAATCCCGTCCTTGCGAAGGCGCCCGACGGCGGCAATGGCGCGGGCAGTTGCCAACCGGGCAGGCCCCAGCGGAAACACCAGCACGGGAGCCACCGCCACCACCCAACCCACCAGCGAGCCGATGCCCACGGCCGCGATAACGTGGGCTATCTCTGTTGGTGAGTGGGCGTAACCAGCGCCTGCCGAGGCGGCAAAGACTAAAATCACCGGGCCCGGTCCGGTGATGCCCAACGCCGTGAACAGGTGGGCGGCGCCCCCTGCGATGAGGGACAGCACCGCAATTTGAAGCCACAGCGGAGTGCCCACGGTGCCCAGAAGCGCGCCGACACCGGCCGCCATCAAGAGCCCCGCGGCCACCACCGCCAGCTGGCGTCCCAGCCGCCCATAGGACTGATAGCGGCCGAACGCCGACGTCAACGCTCCGAGCGCAGCCATGGCCGCGAGTTGATGATGGCCCAGCAAGCCCCCTGTCACGAGCACCAGCGTGGCCGCAATGCCCACCTTGATGGCCGGGGCAAGCAAGGCATCAGCCGGGCGCAGGCGCATCGAATTACGCCATGCTGACGGCGAAAAGGGGTGTACCAGGGCGGTGCCCAAGTGATGCAGTCGAACTGAAGTGGTCATCCATCAAGACTACAATCTATTTTACTAGTAAAATAGATATGAACTATGTGAGTGTTGTCTCTAGACTGGTGACCATGGAAAATTTCGCGGCACCCGGGGACTTTGTTGATGCTGCCCGGCAGGGTTGGGCGAAGGCCCGGCCCGAGCTTGATGTCTCCAGCATTGAGGTCATGGGCAGGATCACCCGCATCGGGGCGTTGGTGACACAGCGTGTGGAGCATGACCTGGCGCCGGAAGACATTACCCGGGCCGAATTCGACCTGCTGTGCACCCTGGCGCGCAGTGGCAGGCCCCTGCGCGCCAGCGAAGTGACGGTTGCCACCATGCTCAGTGGCGCGTCCACCACCAAGAATGCCGACAGGCTGGCCCGGCGCGGCCTCATCGAGCGCCTGCCCTCCGAGCGGGATGGGCGTGTGGTACTTCTGCAACTGACCGCGGACGGCCATGCCTTGGTGGACAGGACGTTCCCCAATTTTCTGGCGCGGGATCAGGAACTATTGTCCGGATTGACTGCCCGCGAGCAGGCCGCCCTGGCGGAATTGCTGCGCAAGGTGGCCATGAACCTCGAGGTCCGGCACTAGGCCCGATCCCGCCACCACTGGACTGTGGCCCGCGCCGCCGTGCCCAGCGGGGTGGGTTCCAATCCCAGCGCCGCTTGGCTGGCCTTTGAATCCATGACGAAGGGTTCCTGAAACTGGTACAGGGTCTCGGCCAGCTCGCGCATGTCGGTGGAAACGATCCCTGCTGCCCTGATGACCCACCCCGGAACGGCGCTGACCTTGGGGGTGGCTACTTCGGCGGCCGCGGCAAACGCTTCGGCAAGGTCACGTTGGGACAGTGCGGGGTTGCTAGGTGCGTGAAGCACCGTGTTCCAGACCGACGGCGTGGCTGCCGCCCGGATCATGGCGGCAGCCAGGTCCGGAACATAAGTGAACGAGTGGGGCGCGTTGGCGCTGCCCACCACCTGCAGGCGCTTGCCGGACAGTATCCGTGGCACCATGCGGTCGCCGGCGTGGGCCATGAGCACCTGCGGCCCAAAGAAGTCCGACGCCACAACACTGACAGTTGGTGTATCTGAGGCCGCGCGGGCTTGCAGCAGGGCCGTCCTGACACCGCGTTTGCCGCCGGTTGCTTCCTTGGTGCTGCGCTCAGTCATTGGCTCTTTGGGGTGGCTGTAGGAGTACAAGCTCTCCGGGAAAACCACCACGGCGCCCACCTCACCGGCGGTGTTGAGCACCACCCGTTCAGCCTCCGGCAACTCCCGCTCCCACACCCGAGCGTTGTACTTGGAGCCATGGATGCAGTGGAAAACGGTGTCCACCTCCGTCATGGCGGCCCGGAGCTGATGTGCCTGGCCTACGTCTGCGCGTTGCTTTTGGATCAGTGGGTGCTCGGGTCCTGACCCTGAGCGGGTGAGGATGCGAACCCTGTGCCCGGCGTTGGCCAGCTGCGTGGCAATAGTCCAGCCGACCGGGCCGGCGCCGGTGACCAATTTGACGGCCGGGGAGGGTGCCGGGTTGATGAAATCGTGGACTGTATGGCTGGTATTCATGACATGGTCCTTTGTGTGAGAAAAAACGAGAGCGATGCTCTCGCTTTAACTATCTCGCCCCGGGCTTGTCCCTGTCAAGAGCAGTGCTCACTTAAGTTGACGGTGGTCTCCATAGTGCGCAGTATGGTGTCATGACACAAACACCCCGGGAACGTGCGCGGCTACAAACCATGTCAGAGATTGTCAGCATTGGACGCCAGCATCTGGCGGTTCATGGTGCGGCGGGGCTGTCGCTGCGGGCCGTGGCGCGGGATCTTGGCGTGGTTTCCTCGGCGGTCTACAGATACGTCAAGAGCCGGGACGAGCTCCTGACCTTGTTGCTTGTGGATGGGTACAACGCCCTGGGTGACGCCGTGGACCACGCCGTGAATCAGGTCCCAGCCGATGATTTTGCGGCGCAATTCCGGGCGCTTGGCGGGGCCGTCAGGGAGTGGGCGGTGGCCGAACCTGCACGCTATGGACTGCTTTTTGGCTCACCCGTGCCAGGATATGAGGCCCCCTCCGAGCAGACCACTGGGCCCGGCACACGCGTCATTGTCCAGCTGGTGCGGATCATCGAGGGAGCCCACCGGGCTGGCGCACTGCGGGAGGTGGCGCGGGCCCCTGTGCCGGACCCCCGCCTCGCTGCCGACTTCGCAGCCATCCGCGAAGAGATGGGGTTGAGCGTCCCTGACGACGTCCTGGCCCGGGGGGTCCTGGTGTGGGCTGCTGTGTTCGGCGCCGTCAACTTTGAGGTTTTCGGCCAGTACGGGCACGCAACCTTCAGCGACCCAGCAGCACTTTTTGAGTTGCACCTGGCGGCCTTGGCTGAGACGGCTGGCCTCAGCTAGCTCGACAGCCAGCCAGGGCGTGCCAAACGGGTGTGGGCCCATGAAATTTCATGCGCCGTCACCCGTCTGGCACGCCGCCAGCTTCAGCGTCGCGAAAGCTACCCCAGCGCGGGCAGCCGGGACAGCAACTCCTGCGCGGCCGCCGTCGGATCTTCAGCCTGCGTGATGGCCCGCACCACCACAATCCGTGAGGCTCCAGCCGCCACCACCTGGTCAACGTTGGAAAGATCTACCCCACCAATGGCAAACCACGGCTTGGACGTGCCCAGCGAGGCTGCGTGTTCCAGCATGGACAGGCCGACGGCGGCCCGGCCGGGCTTGGTGGGGGTGGCCCACAGCGGCCCCACACAGAAGTAGTCGGCGTTGGCGTTTGCGGCGGCAGCTGAAATTTGGGCAGGATCGTGACTGGACAACCCCATCGACACGGAGCCGCCCAGCAGGGACCGCGCGGCCGGCAGGGGCAGATCCTTTTGGCCCACATGGAACACCGGCGCACCGCTGAGCATGGCAATGTCTGCCCTGTCATTGACAGCCCATAATTTGCCGCATTCTTCGGCCACAGAGCGCAACACGCTCAACAATTCCAGCTCTTCGCCGGCCTCAATGGATTTGTCGCGGAGCTGAATGATGTCCACCCCGCCGGCATAGGCGGCACGCAAAAAATCGGCAAAATCGCCTTGTTCCTTCCGCGCATCCGTGCACAAATACAGCCGGGCGGTGGCCAATGTGGGGGTGGATGGTGCGGGTGTGGGGTCATAAGTGATGGAAGGGCTGCTCATATCTCATAGACTAATGCAGTACCGCGGGAGCCAGGGATGCTGGCTGAGAGGGCGCCGACTGCGCCGACCGAAATGCGTCCGCAAGGACGTGGAACCTGATCCGGCTCATACCGGCGTAGGGAAGGAGCCTCTAGTGCTGCACACCGTGCCGCAAATTATCACCACCGATGTAGCCATCATTGGCGGCGGAATTGTGGGCCTCGGCATTGCCGCAGAAGCCCAACGCGCAGGCCATGCCGTCACCATCATTGACCCGGCGCCGGCCACGGGTGCCACCTTTGCCGCCGCCGGAATGCTGGCGCCCGTCAGTGAACTTCACTACCAAGAAGAAGACCTGCTGGAGCTGACGCTGGCCGCCTCAGCGCGGTGGCCCGAGTTCCTGGCAGCCCTGCCCGCCGGCAGCAAGACCGGATTCAGTGCAGCCCCAACACTTGTTTTGGGTGCCGACCCGGCAGACCGGAAGTCGCTGTCAGATCTGCGCGATGTCCAGGAACGGCACGGCTTGAGCGTCACTGCCTTGACCATCCGCGAGGCCCGCGCCCAGGAACCCATGGTGGGTCCGCACATATCCTGCGCCTACACGGTGGATGCGGACCACAGCGTTGATCCCCGGGCGCTGGCCGAAACCCTGCGCCGCCAACTCCTGCAGACGGCTGCGGCGCACGGCCGCCCAGCCGCGGAGGACACCTTTGTGGCCCAATCCGCTGTGGGCCTGATGCACCAAGACCCCGGCAACAGCCACTCCGCCGTGACAGGTGTTGCCCTGGCCGATGGCAGGGAGGTGCGCGCAATGGAGGTCATCGTCGCCAACGCCCTCGGCGCCCCAAAACTGGACGGGCTGCCGGAAGGACTGAAGCTTCCTGTGCGCGCAGTCTACGGGGACATTCTTCGGCTGAAGGTTCCACAACATTTGCGGCCGCTGACCACCGCCACCATTCGAGGATTGGTACGCGGGCTGCCCGTGTACATTGTGCCGCGCGAGGACGGCACAGTGGTGATTGGTGCCAGCAGCCGGGAAGACGGCTCGCCCGGAGTTAGTGCCGGGGGAGTGCACCAGCTCCTGCGCGACGCCCAGGTGCTGGTGCCGGCAGTGGCAGAACTGGAATTGCTGGAAACCACTGCACGGGCCAGGCCAGGCACCCCCGACAACGCACCCTTGCTGGGCCGCGTTGCCGGCGCCGACGGGAAGGACATCCAGGGGCTCATCATTGCCACAGGGTTTTTCCGCCACGGTGTGCTGCTCACGCCCATGGCGGCACTCATTGCCCGGCAACTGCTGGGTGGGATCACGGATCTGGCGTGGACACGCTTCCGCCCGGACAGGTTCTCACCCGCCCTGCAGCCAGCCCACCACGAGCCACCCCCAAACAGCCATCAGGAGACACCATGAGCACCATCCAACTCAACGGCAGCGCCCACCCGTACGTTGCCGGCACCACTGTTGCCGAGCTGGTAACAGCCATGACGGGCCGGGTCCTGTTGGCCTCAGGTCAGGCGGCCGACGGCGGCCGGCTGGGCGTCGCTGTGGCCCGCAACTCAGGCATTGTGCCGCGCAGCCAATGGGCAGCCACACCCCTTGAGCTCCATGATGAGCTTGAGATCGTCACAGCCGTTCAAGGCGGCTAGGGCATTTTTTGGCGGCCCCAGCATCCTCCCTCAATCTTGAAAGTGAAGTGTCATGACTGAAACCCTTACCCGCAACGACGCGCTGATCATTGACGGCGTGGCCCTGAACTCCCGGCTCATCATGGGAACCGGCGGCGCGCCGAGCTTGTCCGGGCTGGGAGCGGCCCTCATTGCCTCGGGCACGGAGCTGACAACGGTTGCCATGCGCCGGTATTCCGTGGACGGGACTGCGGGCGCAAACACCAACCTGTTTGGCCTGTTGCTGGAAAACAACATCCGTGTCCTGCCCAACACGGCCGGCTGTTTTACTGCACGGGAGGCTGTCATGACGGCCGAACTGGCGCGTGAGGCGTTGGAAACGGATTGGATTAAACTCGAGGTCATCGCCGACGAGCACACTTTGCTGCCCGATGCTCTGGAGCTGGTGGAGGCTACGGAGCAGCTGGTCAACCGCGGCTTCAAGGTCTTCGCCTACACCAACGACGATCCCGTCCTTGCCCTGCGCCTGCAGCACCTGGGGGCGGCCGCTGTCATGCCACTGGGTGCGCCCATTGGTACGGGCCTTGGAATCTTGAACCCGCACAACATTGAACTGATCGTTTCCCGTGCTGGCATTCCCGTGGTGCTCGACGCCGGAATCGGCACAGCCTCGGACGCCGCCCTGGCGATGGAGCTCGGTTGTGACGCCGTGTTGCTGGCAACGGCCGTGACCCGCGCGCAAGATCCGGTTCTTATGGCGCAGGCCTTCAAACACGCTGTAATCGGTGGCAGACTGGCAGCACAGGGTGGCCGCATTCCCAAGCGCCAGCACGCGTTGGCGTCCTCGGCGATGGACGGCCGTCCCGATCTGTAGGCGTCTACTGTAAGGATCGTGCCATGGCTGCCCCGGACGATGTGCTGACCAAGACCCAGATCGACACCGAACTCTCAACACTGCCCCACTGGCGCTTCACAGGTGAGCTGCGCACTGTGCTGAAATGTCCGACGTCGGCCATCGCCTTGGACTTGTTCGCCGCCATTGGGGAGGCGGCCCAGAAGGCCAATCACCACCCGGATGTTGACTGGCGCTACGACACCTTGTTCATTTCCACCTGCTCGCACGACGCCGGGGGGCAGGTGACCGCGCGCGACGTCGCCTTGGCGCGGCGTATTTCCCTGGCTGCCACGGCGGCAGGGGCTGTGGCCAAGCCGGAGCTGATCCGCGGCGGGTAGGGGAGAGGCTCGCGGCTTTTACTTCTGAATGGGGTGCTCGCCGCTCAAACTGATGGTCTGATTGGCCTGCAGTTCACCGCTTGGATGGTCTGTGTAGGCAAACCATGCCGGGGTGCTGTTGTCGAGGGGGCGGTTGGCGTGGAGCAGCTGCACTATTTCAAGATTGAAGCGGGCGGCAACTTGGCTGTCAATATCCCCTGCCGCTGTGGTGTAGCTCAGGGGGACGTCGTTGCTGTCCGCGGTGAAGGGTCCTTGCGCGCCACGGATCGTGAGCTCATTGGGCATCAACGCGATCTTGGTGCCTGCGGGGATGGTTGAGCCTTGGGGCAGGAAGCGGTTGTAGCGCAACAAGGCTTCAGTGCTTATCCGGAACTGGTAGCCCAAACTGTCAAAAGTGTCGCCGTCGACCGTGGTGTAGAAGATCGGCGCACCTTCATGGTTTTTGACGGTGGGACCGGTCCCCGAGTTGATATCGACAGGCTTGACCTGGAGGGCAACGACGTCGTCCAGGTGCAGGAAATAGTTCACACCCACCGTGTGCACTCCAGAAACCTTGTTGGCCTTGGCCAAGTGCTGTGCACTGATGCCAAAGCGCAATTGAATGCCCTCAGTCGTATCGTCCTGAACCACTGTGTAGTTCTCCGGGACGCCACTGGCATCCAACGTGACTTGACCCATGGCGCCGGGAATCGGAGGCGACGGGCTGGGTTTCATGTCCAACGCCGCAGGAAGTGCGCCGCCCGAAGGAGCCAGACTGCCCGGTAGCGCTGCACTTTTCAAGGATGCGGTGCTGGAAGCCGATGTGCTTGGTCCCGGCTCATCCATCGCGACGGTATACGAGGTGGTCGTGAACGCAATCAGTACTGCGCTGAGAACCACAACCGAACGACGCATCAAATTTCCCCCAATGGAAATCTCTCGAGGTGAGAGTTAGTGCATCTGCAAAATTGCCGTGGTCCTTGCCACCTGCGCGGAATGGCGGGCGCGTCCCACCAAACCGGCAGTGGCCCAGGCAGCGGCACCGCCAACGGCAATGGAAAGGACCCATGGGATCCAGGCGGTGGCGCTGTCATTGCCCAAACCAAGGGCCATGGTGATGATCCAGACAAGAAGGGACGAGGCAATGGCGGCACCTGCTGGAAGTGCTGCGCCAAAAGTGGAGCGGTACTGATCCACGGCCCACGCTATGGCGCCCAGAGCGCCAGTAGTTAGGGCAATAATGATCAAAGCAACCATGAAAATTCCGTCTCTATCTATCTGGATTTTGCGTCTTGTGGGGTGCTTAGAGCGCGCCGAAGCCTACGCTGCGAGCCTTCTCGCCACCCAATTCAACGTACCCCAGGCTGTTGCCGGGAACAATGACAAGCCGGCCCTTTTCGTCTTTAAGACGCAGATCGGTGCCTTTGGTCATTGCCTCGGAAACCAGAGCAGCGACGTCGTCCGCGCTTTGCTCGGATTCAAGGACGATTTCACGGCTGATGTGTTGGATGCCGATCTTGATTTCCACAGATGTCTCCTGGTGCAAACTAAAGGCCTAATAGATGTACCCACCACTCTAGGGGCAGGTGCCTAGGATTCCTTGGGGAAGCGGCTAATTCCGCGCCAAGCTAAACGGTAGACCAGATCGCTGGCCACATCGATGTCCAAGTCGCCGTTGGCTTCAAGCCAGTACCGGGCGCTTACCTGGGCCATGCCGGCCAGGGCGCGGCCCAAAAGCGTCGCTTCCACGGGGGGCAGCTTGGTGTCCTCGGCAATGACCTGTCCAATGGCGTCGGAGTAGTTCGCGTTGAATTTCTCCAGCCGGGCTGCCACTTCGGGGTCGTTGACAAGGTCCGATTCAAAGACAAGCCGGTGCGCCTGGTCGTCATTGGCCATGAAGAGGAAGTAGGCCTTCATGGTGGCCTGGACGCGCAGTTTGTTGTCGGTGGTGGAACTCAAGGCGGCGACCAGCATCTTGGTCAAGGATTCCAAATGGCTGTCCAGCAACGCCAAGTACAGGTCCCGCTTGCTGGGGAAGTGTTGATAAAGCACCGGCTTGCTGACTTTGGCCGTCTCCGCGATTTCATCCATGGCCGCCCCGTGATAGCCGTGGTTGACAAACACTTCCAAGGCGGAGGCCAGCAGCTGTGCCCGGCGTTCATCCCGGGGCAGCCGCGCCGGTGTGGTGCGCGGGGCGGGTGCGTCCTTGGCGGAGGATTCTAAAGTCATGATGGCAGCCTTTCTCTCCGTCACCCCATGGTTGTCCGCAGGGGTCCGGTCGAACTCATTGTACCCGCGGGTAATGCGTAGCCTGCTGCAAGCAGGACTAGATTAAAGGGTATGGTTTCCTTGATCCAACGCAATGCCTCCGCCCCCACTGTTGCCCTGGCCCCCTTGGTGGAGCCTGGCCCGCCCCTTGCTGCGCAGGAATTGGAACGGTATTCGCGCCACGCCCTCATTCCCGAGATCGGCTTGGAGGGACAGCGGCGGCTGCGAAACTCCCGTGTTCTGGTCATTGGTGCAGGCGGCCTAGGCTCCCCGGCCCTGCTGTATTTGGCCGCCGCGGGTGTGGGCACGCTGGGCATCGTGGACGACGACACTGTGGAGTTGAGCAACCTCCAACGCCAGGTCATTCACGGCGTGGGGGACATTGGCCGCACCAAGCTGGAATCGGCCAAGGACTCCATCGAATCCATCAATCCCGGTGTGAAGGTGGTGCTGCACCCGGTCCGCCTAGATGCTTCAAATGCACTGGAAATTTTTGCCGACTATGACGTAATTCTGGACGGCGCCGACAACTTCGCCACGCGCTACCTTGTCAACGACGCTGCGGCGCTGCTGGGCAAACCGTATGTATGGGGATCAATCCTGCGCTTTGATGGCCAGGTCAGCGTCTTTTGGGACAAGTTTGGGCCCAATTACCGCGATCTGTACCCCGAACCTCCCGCCCCCGGAACGGTGCCCTCCTGCGCGGAAGGCGGAGTATTCGGGATGTTGTGTGCTTCCATTGGCGCCATGATGGTCACTGAGGCCGTCAAACTCATCACAGGCATTGGCCAAACGCTGCTGGGCCGGCTCTTGATCTTTGACGCACTCACCGCCCGCTGGCGGGAAATCCGGATCGCCAAGGACCCCGAGGCTGCGCCCATCACCGAACTCATCGACTACGACTACTTTTGCGGCATCCTCGCGCCGGAGAAGAACGACGGCGATCTCATCTCAGCAGCCCAGCTCGCCAACCGACTGGCTCAGCGTGCTGCGGGAAGTACGGACTTTGTCTTGATTGATGTGCGCCAACCTGTGGAATTTGAGATCGGGCGAATTCCCGGCTCCGTGTTGATTCCCTTGGCCGGAATTAAGGATGGTTCCGCGCTGGATGCGGTGCCGCGAGGAGTGCCGCTGGTGCTGCATTGCAAGGCCGGCAGCCGCTCGGCCCAGGCATTGGCAAGCCTGCGCGAGGCAGGATATGAGGACGTGGTGCACTTGGAAGGCGGCATGGATGCGTGGCTGGCTAGCGACAAACGCGGCGCACAGGAGTAAATTGCGCTCAAGGAGTTAGATCAGAAAAGGTCCGTTCGTTGGATCAGGGCCAGCACTCAAGGAAGAGGCACGCCATGAGCCGTGTGGAAAAATTGCACACACCACAAGATCCCATCCGTTCCGGCTTTGGCCATGACAGCACAGCCGCAGCGGTGCTGGAGGGCATGGATCTATCCGGCTGCACGGCAGTGGTCACTGGTGGCTACTCAGGTCTGGGGTTGGAGACTGTCCGTGCCCTGGCAGGTGCCGGTGTGCAGGTAACTGTGCCGGCACGCCGGGCAGGTCATGCACGTGAGGTCCTGGCAGCGGCCGATCTTGGTGGCGTCAAGGTCTACGCCATGGATCTGGGGGACCAGAAAAGCGTCAAGAATTTCGCCAAGGAGTATTTGAAATCCGGGGCCGGGCTGGACATCTTGATTAACAACGCAGCCATCATGGCCTGCCCCGAAACACGTGTTGGGCCGGGTTGGGAGGCGCAGTTTGCCACCAATCATCTGGGCCATTTCACCCTGAGCAACGAGCTGTGGCCGCTGTTGGCCGATGGCGGTGCACGGGTGGTGTCGCTGACCTCCACGGGTCACAAAATTTCCGGCATCCACTTTGACGATCCCCAATTCACCACAGACTACGACAAATGGCAGGCGTATGGCCAAGCAAAGACAGCCAATAGCCTCTTTGCCGTTGAACTGGACAAGCGCGGCGCTGACCACGGCGTGCGGGCATTTGCGGTGCACCCGGGCGGGATCATGACTGAACTGCAACGCCACCTCACCCGCGAGGAGATGGTGGCCGCCGGCTGGATGAATGATGAAGGCGTTGTCCGGGAGGGTTTCAAGACGCCGGAGCAAGGTGCCGCAACGTCCATTTGGGCGGCCACCTCCCCGCTGCTGGACGGCAAGGGCGGAGTGTATTGCGAGGACTGCGACATTGCCCGGCCCACGGATCCGGAATCGCCGCTGGCCCGTTTTGTTGGGGTGGACGCGCACGCCGTCGACCCGGACAGCGCAGCCAGGCTGTGGGAACTCTCAGCAGAGCTGACAGGCGTGAACGCGCTCCCATAGCCGGGATGGGCGACCTGCGGCACGCAAGCTTGTGCGTCAAAGGTAAGCCGTGCCGTTGCTGCCGCTCCGCTCTGCTTGACCCGAGGTTAGCTGCGTGTGGCGCGATCGTGGATAGTGACTGTGTACCCGTCGGGATCCTGGAAAACGAATGTCATGCCAAACGGACCCTCGAAGGGTTCCCGAAGGATTCTCACACCAGCATCCGCGACAGTTCGGTGCAGGGTGACGGCCTCAGGATCATGCAGCCAGAGCGCAACGCCAAGGCCCAATGGGCCGGATTCGAGATCCAATCCGGGTTCGGGGTCACGAACCGCAAAGGTCGGCTGGGTGTCGAAGACGACGGCGTGTGGAGGCGAGAAAGGTGCCCTAGTCAGACCAACGGTGTTCTCGTAAAACGCCGCGGCCTTCTCGAGGTCGCGTACCTGCAGGGCAATGAAGTCGGGACCGGTGACGGCCATAGTAATTCTCCTTGTATGTCAGTTTTCTTACATTGAGAGACTATGTCAGAATTCTTACATGAGCAACCAGCAACAACAGGTCGGGTACGTGGTGAAGCAGGCGCAATCGTTGCTGCGCCTTCGAATGGAGGAGGCGCTGCACCCTTACGCCCTCACTGTTTCCCAGTACTCGTGTCTTCACCGCCTACTTCGTGATCCTGGTATCTCCGCTGCGGCGCTGGCCCGCGCCACGTTCATGACGCGCCAGTCTATGAACTCGATGCTGCAGCAATTGCTCGAACGTGGACTGGTGGATCGCCCTGCCCGCCCCGAGAGCGGTCGTGCCTTACCCACGGCACTCACGGCAGCGGGTGCTGATCTCCTCGCCGCCGCACAGGCTGACGTGGACGGAGTCGAAGAGCGGATGCTGTCGGGACTTAGCCCATCCGAGCTCATCTCGCTCACCCATGGACTCAACGCTTGTGTGAAGGCGCTGGGAGGGTGAGCTTGCCAGAAGCGCCGCCTACGGTATCGACCGCCCGTTAGCGGTTCCCTCAGGGAGGATGCCCATGCCGCAGCCCAAGATAACTTTGGTTATGCGCGTTGCTGGCATCTGGCGCTGCGCCCGTGACACAGCTGCGCCTAGCTGGCTGCCAGCCCAGCGCATAGCCAAAGACGGCGTGCTCCGAATTGGGTTTATGCGCCACGCTCGTGTCTGGGACTACGCATAAGTCTGGGCGGCCGTTGGTCACGGTGCTGCGTCTTACCATCGTTGGCAACAAAAGTGAATTGCCAGGGACCAAGCAGAGTATTCGCTTGTCACGGCTGCGGCGAAACCGCTCCAGCTACTGCGGCTCAGAGTCCAACAGGACGACGGCGTGCCAAACGGGTGAGGAGGCATGAAATTTCTTGCGCCCTCGCCCGTTTGGCACGGCGTCGAGTGCTGGCGCTAGGCGGAGACGGCGTCGGGGGCTGCTTTGGGGTCCGGGTCCCCGTCGAGGCGGTCGGCTAGGGTTGCGCCCAATGCTGCTGGTTCAATCTTGAGGCCGTACAGGACTTCCAGGGCGGCCAGGTAACTTTCGGCGTCCCCGGCTGCAGCCAGTTCCTTGGCGCGCACCGTGGGCACATGAAGCAGCTGCTTGACCATGCGGCGCATGGCAAAGGCCACCTCGTCGGTGGCGGCCGTGCAGCCGTGCTGTTTGCGGACCTTGGCGATCTCGTCGTCCAGCACACTCATGGTGTGCCGGCGAAGGGCCACAATGGCGTGGTCCAGGGAGCGGGAGTTTTGGGCCTGGGCAAAGCTTTGCGTGGCTGTGGAGACCATGGTGGCTGCCTGTGCCAGGGTGGATTCCTGTTCGGCGGGGGCTGCCTGCCGGACGGTTTCCAAGGTCAACAAGTCCACCCCGTCAAGGGTGGCAATGTCAGGGGCGAAATCGTGGGTTAAGGCCAAATCGATGACCGTGAGTTGCTGCGAATCAGTGGTGCGCAACCGGGCCAAATCATCCCGAGTGAGCTGCTGGTCCGAACCGCTGCAGCCCACCAGCAACGATGCTGAGGCCAACGCCTGCGGCAGGGAATCATCGTCCAGCGCCGTGCCGCCGCGTGAGGCCACAAACGTCTCAGCCCGGCCCGAGGATGAATATACCGAAATGTCTGTGCAACCACGCTGGATCAACTGGGCCATGGCAGCGCCGGCGTAGGCGCCCGTGCCGAACAAGACAGCGGATTTGCCGGTCAGTGACCGCGTTTCGGTGGGTTGATCGGCCAGCTCCGCGGCCAGGTCCAAGGCCACTGAAACTATCGACATTCCACGGCGGCCCAAGGCAGTTTGGGCGCCAACATCTTTGGCGGTTTTTGCTGCAGCCTGAAAGAGCCGTACCAAGGAAGGTGTTGTTACGCCCTGGGATTGGGCCTCGCTGAGCGCGCGGCGCACCTGGCCGGCAATTTCGCGTTCGCCCACCACTGCCGATTCCAAACCAGTACTTACGGCAAAAAGATGCCGGGGGACGGCGTCGCCTTCCTGGGTGGTGAGCGCCTGAGAGACCTGCGTTTCCGCCAGCCCGGAATGCTTGCTGACGGTAGCAATGACCGAACTGCGGGCAGACTCCAGATCTTGGGCACTTTGGGCGTGAACGTAGAGCTCATAACGATTGCACGTTGCCAGTGTGACCATGCCGGCAACGGCGTTTTCCTCTTGGGTCAGCTCAGCACTGACGGCCGCGGCCCCGGCGCTAAGGCGGGCAACGGTTTCCAAGTCAATGGTGGTGTGCGAGGCAACGAGAGAAAAAAGAACCACAATGGCAATATCGTAGACCTTTAAACTGGGTGTTTATACACAGGATGCCCTGAACCGTCAGCAAAAAACTGTGAGACTGCTTACGTGAGCTGCTGGTGGTGTGCTCTACTACGGTGACAGTTTGTGCACAAAATATGCCCAGATTGGCTCTGTAGGGTGGTGCCATGACACTGAGCCCGAACCACCCGTTGATGGATGGCCGCACCGCCAATTCCCCGCTGATCACCGCCTACCGTGGTGGAAAGCCCAGCCGCCGGCCTGTCTGGTTCATGCGCCAGGCTGGGCGTTCGCTGCCTGAATACCGCGAGCTGCGCGTGGGCACCACCATGCTGGATTCCTGCCTCAAGCCGGCCATGGCAGCTGAAATCACCCTCCAGCCCGTGCGCCGCCACGACGTTGACGCCGCCATCTTCTTCTCCGACATTGTGATCCCGTTGAAGCTCGCCGGTGTGGGCGTGGACATTGTGCCCGGTGTGGGCCCCGTCCTGGAGAAGCCCATTCGCACCGCCGAAGATGTGGCCAACCTGCCCGAGCTCACCGAAGAGGCGCTGGCCCCCATCCGCGAAGCCGTCGCCTTGACGGTTGCCGAACTGGGCAGCACCCCGCTCATCGGCTTCGCCGGGGCGCCGTTCACGGTGGCCGCCTACATGGTGGAAGGCCGTCCCTCCCGCGACCACCTGGGCCCGCGCACCATGATGCACGCCCAGCCCGAGGTGTGGGCTGCACTCATGAACTGGGCAGCCGACGCCTCCGGAAAGTTCCTGCGCGCCCAAATCGAAGCCGGTGCCAGCGCCGGACAGCTCTTCGACTCCTGGGCAGGGTCGCTGGGACTTGCCGACTACACCGAACACGTGGCCCCGGCGTCGTCCCGTGCCTTGGACCATGTGCGCGACCTTGGTGTGCCGCTGATCCACTTTGGCACCGGCACCAGTGAACTCCTCGGCGCCATGCTTGAGGTGGGCGTGGACGTGATTGGTGTTGACTACAGGCTGCCGCTGGATGAGGCCAACCGCCGGCTCGGTGGCAAAGTGCCGCTGCAGGGCAACATTGACCCGGCTCTGCTGAACGCTCCCTGGGAGGTATTGGAGGCACATGTGCGCGAGGTGGTCGCGGCGGGCGCCTCCGCGCCCGGACATGTGGTGAACTTGGGTCATGGGGTGCCGCCGGAGACTGATCCGGCCATTCTGACCCGGCTCGTTGAGCTCATTCACTCCATTTAGCGCCAGATTTAGCACCAGCCATTGAGGGGACACCATGGAAAACCGAAAACTCGCCGCTAAAGCCCACAGGCCGCAGCAACACCCTGCCCCCAATAGTGCAGTGGTGGTGGGCGGTGGCATCTCGGGGTTGCTGGCTGCCATGGATCTCCAAAAAGCCGGATTCCAGGTGAGTATCTTCGACGCGGCAGCCTCCTGGGGCGGCTGTGTGGGAAGCCATGAGGTGGCCGGTGTGGTGCTGGACAGTGGCGCAGAGTCGTTCGCCACCCGCAACAGTGCCGTGGCCGATTTGGCTGCCGAACTGGGGCTTGCAGAGAAGATTGTGACCCCCAATCCAGCAGGAGCCTGGGTGTGGCTGCCCGAGGGGCCCGTGCCCCTGCCCAAGACAGGCATTTTGGGTATCCCGTCGGACCTTTCAGCTCCCGAGGTGCGTGCCGCCCTGGGCGCTTCCGGCGTGTTGCGGGCAGCCCTGGATGCCAAGATGCCTGTTGCGGTGGGCACCAGCGAGCCTGTCTCCAGTGTGGCCGATCTTGTCAGGGCGCGCATGGGCAAGCGGGTGCTGGAGCGGTTGGTGGCGCCCGTGGTTGCCGGCGTGCATTCGGCCGACGCCGAACTCCTGGACGTGGACATGGTGGCGCCGGGCCTGCGGGCAGGCATTCGTGAACACGGTTCCCTCGCTGCCGCGGTGGCGGCGCAGCGGGCGGCCGGCACCAAGCCCGGATCCGCCGTGGCCGGGCTCTCCGGGGGCATGCACACGCTGGTGGCGGCCCTGGTGGGATCGCTGCGTACCGGCGGTGTTGCCATGCATTCAGAGCACCAGGTCAAGGCCATTTATCGCGGCGACACGGAGCCCTTGAATGCCCCCTCCGCCGAGTCAACTGCTGTGCCGGCCAGGAAGTACGACGGCGGCGCCCCCAAGCGCTGGATTGTGGAGTGGGAGCGGGGTGCGGAGCGCGGATTTGCTGCCGCCAACGTTTTGGTGGTGGCCACCGACGGCCCCACGGCTGTGAAACTTTTGGGCCAGGAGCTACCCGAGCTGCTGCCGTTCGCCCCCGCCCCGGGGCCGGATATTCGCCTAGTGACACTTGTGGTGGACGTACCCGAGCTTGATTCGGCGCCGCGCGGCACGGGTGTCTTGGTGGCGCCCGGAGTTGATGGCATCGCGGCCAAGGCGCTCACCCACGCCACGGCCAAATGGGACTGGCTGGCCGCCGAGACCGGCCCCGGCACCCATGTGCTGCGGCTCTCCTATGGCCGCGCCGGGGTCAAGGCGGCCGACGCCGTCAGGCTCACGGCACGCACCCCGAACGACTCCGATCTCGTTGCCACAGCCCTTGCCGACGCGTCAGCACTGCTGGGTGTGCCGGTGGGCGAGGCGGACCTCCTGGGTGCCGACATTGTCCGCTGGCGGGGCGCCTTGCCGTTTGCCGCCGTCGGGCATCAGGGGAAGATGGCGCAGGTCCATGCCCTGGTTCAAGCCGTTCCGGGCCTGGCTTTGACCGGCGCATGGATGAGCGGCAACGGTC
Source organism: Arthrobacter glacialis (assembly GCF_002909415.1). NCBI lineage: Bacteria > Bacillati > Actinomycetota > Actinomycetes > Micrococcales > Micrococcaceae > Arthrobacter > Arthrobacter glacialis. The sequence goes on from NZ_PPXB01000008.1 coordinate 48,759, forward strand.
TGGCGGCGGTTGTGGGCAGCACCAGGCGGCAAATTCGGGCAACCGTTGACGCCGCCCTAAAGCAGTGACCTTCCTCACTTTCTACGTCATGTAGAGAAGTTCGGTTTTAGCTTTCGGGGTGCTTGGGTGCAAACTTGAACACATGAGCCACACAAACGCAGAATCTGTCACCAAAACTCCTGACGCGACACCGTTCACCCTGTGGACCGTGTTCAAGCGGACGGGCTCCTTCGCCGGCGCAGAAGCTGCCGTTGCAGAGTTTGATGAACTGGTGGCCGCCCTGGCCGCGGAAAGCATCACGCTGCGCGGCGCCTATGACGTCTCCGCCATGCGCAACGACGCAGACATCATGGTGTGGCTGGTTGGCGCCGTTCCGGAAGACCTGCAGAAGGCCATTCGCGCCATCCGCCGCACCGAACTTTTTGCCAACACCGAGATTGCATGGTCAGCCATGGGTGTGCACCGCGAGGCCGAATTCGCCAAGAGCCACGCCCCCAGTTACATGGGCCCCCACGAGCCCAAAGGCTGGGTCTGCGTCTACCCGTTCGTGCGCTCCTACGACTGGTACATCCTGCCCGCCGAAGACCGCAGCCGCATGCTCCGCGAGCACGGCATGCTGGGCCGGGAATTCCCGCAGATTCTAGCCAACACAGTCTCCGCCTTCGCCTTGGGCGACTGGGAGTGGCTGCTGGGCCTGGAAGCTGACGAGCTCACAGACTTGGTGGACATGATGCGCCACCTGCGCTATTCCGACGCCCGTCTGCACGTCCGCGAAGAAGTGCCCTTCTACACGGGCCGCCGCATCTCCTCCACCGAGATTGCCGAGGTTCTGCGATGAACGCGCCTGTTTCGACCCCCATTGCCGCGCCGGCCCAGTATGATGCCATCTTGCTTGCCTCTTTTGGCGGGCCCGAAGGCCAGGATGACGTGATCCCCTTCCTGCGCAACGTCACGCGTGGGCGCGGGATCCCGGACGAGCGCCTGGAAGAGGTCAGCCACCACTACCGCAAGAATGGCGGCATCAGCCCCATTAACGCCCAGAACCGCGCCTTGAAGGCCGCCCTGGAAGCCGAGCTGGCCGCCCGAAACATCGCCTTGCCGGTGTTGTGGGGCAACCGCAACTGGGACCCGTACATTCCCGCAGTTTTGCAGGACGCGTACGACGCCGGCCACCGCCGACTCCTGATGGTCACCACCAGCGCCTACTCCTCATACTCGGGCTGCCGCCAGTACCGCGAGGACATTGGCATGGCGCTGACGGAAACCGAACTCGACGGCAAGCTTGCCGTGGACAAGGTGCGCCAGTACTTTGACCACCCCGGCTTTGTGGAGCCCTTCATTGAGGGAACCGCCGCATCCCTGGCCAAGGTGCGCGCGGCGCTGGCCGCCGACGGCAAGTCCGCCGATTCCGTGCACGTCATGTTTGCCACGCACTCCATCCCCACCCGGGACGCCGAGGCTTCCGGCAGCTCCGAACTCGAGCTGCGCGAATTTGCCGAAAACTCAGCCTATGTGGCCCAGCACCTGGCCGCGGCTGAAGCCATCATGGCCAAGGTTGACCCCAGCCAGGAGTGGTCGCTGGTCTACCAGTCCCGTTCCGGCGCCCCGCATGTGCCGTGGCTGGAGCCCGACATCAACGATGCTCTCGCTGACTTGGCTGCTGCCGGCACACAGGGCGTTGTAGTGGTGCCGCTGGGCTTTGTCAGCGACCACATGGAGGTCCTCTGGGACCTGGACACCGAAGCGGCAGAGACGTGCGCAGAACTTGGCCTGACCTTTGACCGTGCTCCCACTCCGGGAACGCACCAAAAGTTTGTCAGCGGCCTCGTGGACTTGATCTGTGAACGAACCATTGAAAACCACATCGAGGAACGCCCCGCCATGACCAAGCTGGGTCCCTGGTTTGATGTGTGCAACCCCGGCTGCTGCGCCAACTTCCGTGGCACCAAGCCAGTCATCTCCGAAGTGGGCAGCACCGTGGGCTTGGTGGCCGCCGGCAGCGGGAATAGCCGCTAGCCGCGGCGGCAGGGATAATAAATACTGTGAAAATTGGAACCCGCGGAAGCAAACTGGCGCTGAGCCAGACCCAACAAATTACCGATCAACTCAGTGCCGTTGGCGGCTTTGAAGCAGAGATTGTACCCATCAAGACCGACGGCGACGTCCTCACGGGCCCGCTGTCACAAATGGGCGGAACCGGCGTCTTCGCCGTTGAATTGCGGACTGCTGTCCTGGATTCACGTGTGGACGTTGCCGTGCATTCCTTGAAGGACTTGCCCACGGCTGCTGTTCCGGGCCTGACCCTGGCTGCCGTGCCACAGCGGGTGGACGCCCGCGACGCCCTGTGCGCCCGCGACGGACTGAAACTGGCGGAGCTGCCTCACGGCGCCACAGTGGGCACCGGCTCACCCCGGCGCGCCGCGCAGCTGTTGGCTGCACGCCCGGATCTGGCCATCGTGGACATCCGCGGCAACGTGGACACCCGCCTGGCCCGGGTTCCAGGGCTGCCCGGCAACCCTGTCACCGACCTTGTGCCCGGCAAAACCGGCGACCTCGACGCTGTGGTTCTGGCCGCGGCCGGGCTGACCCGCATTGGCCGCCTGGACACCGTCACCGAGTTCCTCTCCTCCGAGGTGATGCTCCCGGCCCCCGGCCAAGGCGCACTCGCCCTGGAATGCCGGACCGCCGACGCTTCCCTCACCGGCATCCTGGGACAATCCCTGGCAGCCGTTGACCATCAGGACACGCGCCTGGCCATCACGGCAGAACGCGCACTCCTTGCCCGCCTTGAGGCAGGCTGCAGCGCCCCTGTCGGAGCCTTCGCCTACCGCAAGGGCTCCATGCTCTACCTCGAAGCAGTTGTTGCCTCCCTCGACGGCGCGCGCACCATGCGCGTCAAAAAGGCTACCGACGGACTCAGCAACGTTGGTGCCACACTCCTTGGCATTGAACTGGCCGAAGAGCTGCTCGCGGACGGTGCAGGGGACTTGGCAGATCTGGCCGGCTCGGCACAGTGACTGACGCCGTGCCGGTTGCTTCAGCTGCCGAGGCCGCCAGTCCGCTTGCCGGGTTGAGGGTTGCCGTTACGCGCAGCGCGGACCGGGCTGGGGCTTTTGCTGATGCACTTGCTGCGGCCGGGGCAGAGCCGGTGTTGGTGCCCGTCATCGACTTTGAAATCTCGGATAATGAGATCTTGGGGGCTGCGCTGGGCCGGCTGGCGGCGGGGGAGTACCGCTGGCTGGTGGTCAGCTCCATCACCACTGTGCGGGCCCTGAAGCAATGGTGTGAGACAGCTGGGACGTCGCTGGCTGACCTCATTCCTGCAACAACGTCAGTGGCAACCATTGGGCCCACCTCTGTTGCTGTCTTGGCGGCTGAGGGCATCCACGCCGCACTGGCTCCCACGGATCTGCAATCCGCGGCCGGGCTGGTTGAGCTGTGGCCACAAGCGCACGACGGCGGCGGGCGAGTCCTGCTGCCTCAGTCGGACCTGGCCGAACCCAGACTGGTGGAAGGCCTGAACACCAAGGGCTGGGACACCGACGTTGTCACGGCTTATCACACGGTGGACTACCCGGCCCAGGACGGCAGCCGGTTGACGGCAAGCTTGGCCCATTCAACTCGTGCAACCTCTCCACCTGTCAACTCCAGCTACGCTCTGCTCACCCCGGCCCAAGCGGCACAGGAGGTGCAGGCGGGGGTGATCCACGCCGTCGTACTGGCTTCCGGAAGTGCAGCGCGGCGGGTTGCCTCAACCATGGCTCCGCTACCGGACGGCTGCCTGGTGGTAGCCATTGGGCAGCCAACCCGGGACGAGGCCCTGCGGCTGGGCCTGCGGGTTGTGGCCACGGCCACGCACCCCACACCGGCGGGAATTGTTGCCGCACTGGCAGCAGCCCACAAGAATTTTCACACCAAGTAATTTACGGAGAATCCACAGTGAGCTTCCCCCAGCACCGTCCGCGCCGCCTGCGCACCACCGCCGCCATGCGCAACCTGGTGAGTGAGTACCGGCTGGCGCCGTCGGACTTGATTTTGCCTGTCTTCATTCGCGAGGACCTCAGCGAACCCAAACCCATCAGCTCCATGCCCGGCGTTGTGCAGCACACCACGGCCTCCCTGGTGGCGGCCGCGCGCGAGGCGCTGGCGCTGGGGCTCGGCGGCATCATGATCTTCGGCATCCCCGCCGAACGTGACGCCACAGGTTCCGCTGGGCTGGACCCGTTCGGCGTGCTGAACAAGGCCATCCGGGATGTGCGCGCGGTGGTTGGCGATGATTTGGTGGTCATGAGTGACCTTTGCCTGGACGAGTTCACCGACCACGGGCACTGTGGTCTGCTGAACGCCGCCGGCGGGGTGGACAACGACGCAACCTTGGCCATCTACGCCAAAATGGCCGTGGCCCAGGCGGCCGCCGGGGCGCACGTGGTGGCGCCGTCGGGGATGATGGACGGCCAGGTTGCAGTCATCCGCGAGTCGCTGGACGCGGCAGGCCATGCCGATGTTTCCGTGCTGGCCTACGCGGCCAAATACGCCTCGGCGTTTTACGGCCCGTTCCGTGAGGCCGTGGATTCACAGCTTGACGGCGACCGCCGCAGCTACCAGATGGATCCGGGCAACCGCCGCGAAGCCCTGCACGAGGTTGAACTGGATTTGGCCGAAGGCGCGGACATTGTCATGGTCAAACCGGCCATGAGCTACCTGGACATTCTGGCCGACGTGGCAGCCATGAGCCCGGTCCCCGTAGCGGCATACCAAATCTCCGGCGAGTACGCCATGATTGAGGCCGCAGCAGCGAACGGCTGGATCAACCGCCGCGCAGCCATTGAAGAATCAGTGCTGAGCATCAAGCGGGCCGGCGCCAACATGATCCTGACGTACTGGGCGGCCGAGCTGGCCGGCTGGATGCGCACCAACTAACTTCCAGCAGCCTCCGGTTCACCACTACTTATTCGAAGGACATTTCATGACCAGCTCGCAAGAACTCTTTGACCGCGCCAAGACTCTCATGCCCGGCGGGGTGAACTCGCCTGTGCGCGCCTTTGGTTCGGTGGGCGGCACTCCGCGCTTCATGGTCAATGCCAAGGGTGCCTACCTCACCGACGCCGACGGCCGCGACTACGTTGACTTGGTGTGCTCATGGGGTCCGGCACTGCTGGGCCACGCCCATCCTGACGTGCTGGCGGCAGTCCACACAGCCGTGGATCACGGCCTGAGCTTCGGCGCCTCCACCCCGGCCGAAAGCGAACTGGCCGCCTTGGTGCAGGGCCGCGTGTCCGGCGTCGAACGCCTGCGCATGGTGTCCACCGGGACCGAGGCCACCATGACGGCCGTGCGCCTGGCCCGCGGCTTCACCGGCCGTGACCTGATCATTAAGTTCGCCGGCTGCTACCACGGCCACCTGGATTCCCTGCTGGCCGCGGCCGGATCAGGCCTGGCCACCCTCGCCCTGCCCGGCTCTGCTGGCGTCACGGCGGCAACCGCTGCCGAGACCCTGGTGCTGCCGTACAACGACCTGGCCGCCGTTGAAGCAGCATTTGCCGCTCACGGGGACAAGATTGCCGCCGTCATCACTGAAGCAGCGCCCGCCAACATGGGCGTTGTCACGCCGGGGGAGGGGTTCAATGCCGGACTCTCACGCATCACTTCGGCCAATGGAGCCCTCCTGATCCTGGACGAGGTCCTGACCGGATTCCGGGTTGGTGCGGCTGGCTACTGGGGCCTGACCGGTGCTTCCGAGGGCTGGACCCCTGACCTGTTCACCTTTGGCAAGGTCATTGGCGGCGGACTTCCGACGGCGGCGCTCGGTGGCCGCGCCGACGTCATGGACTATCTGGCTCCGTTGGGCCCGGTCTACCAAGCGGGCACGTTGTCCGGCAACCCCGTAGCGATGGCTGCCGGTGTTGCCACCCTGACGGCTGCTACCGCTGCTGTTTACGCCACTGTTGATGCGCGTTCCCTGGAACTGTCCACGGCCTTGTCTTTGGCTTTGGCTGCCGAGGGCGTGGATCACTCCATCCAGCGGGCCGGGAACTTGTTCTCGGTGGCCTTCGGCACTGCTGCAAACGGCGTGCACAATTATGCTGACGCGCAGGCCCAGGAAGCGTTCCGCTACGCGCCGTTCTTCCACTCCATGCTGGATTCGGGCGTATACCTGCCGCCAAGCGTGTTCGAGGCCTGGTTCCTCTCCGCCGCTCACGACGACGCCGCCATGAACCGCATTTTCGCCGCACTGCCGGCAGCGGCCAAGGCAGCAGCCGCCGCGGCGGCCTAGACCCGCAATTAAGCAACTGACCCGCAGAAGTGGTCGGAAAACGTCGCGAAATCGCGTTTTTTCGACCACTACTGCGGGTCAGTTCGTTGGGCTGTGTGCCTAAACGTGCCGCGTGAACACGGTTGCGCATGTGGCCACCTGGGCGAGAAGATCGTCGTCGTGCTTCCGGAAGTACCACACGAGCTGCTGGAGCGCGTTTAAACAACTGACCCGCAGAAAACGCCGAAAATTCACGATTTTGACGTGATTTTCGGCGTTTTCTGCGGGTCAGTTGGAAATGATTAGAGGACGTCCGAGAGGAAGCCCTTCAGACGGTCCGTCTTCGGCTCGGTGAAGAGCTGGTCGGGCGGTCCGGTTTCAACCACCACGCCGCCGTCCATAAACGTCACGGTGTCGGAGACGTTGCGGGAGAAGCCCATCTCGTGGGTGACCACAACCATGGTCATGCCACCCTTGGACAGGTCAGTCATCAACGCCAGCACACCCTTGACCAGTTCCGGGTCCAGGGCGCTGGTGGCCTCGTCAAAGAACATCACCTCAGGTTCCATCGCCAGTGCGCGGGCAATGGCCACGCGCTGTTGCTGGCCACCGGAAAGGTTGCCGGGGCGGGCGTCGGCTTTGTGCTTGAGGCCAACAAGGTCCAGCTGCTCCAGGGCCTTGGCGTGAGCCTGGTCCTTGGGCATTTTGCGGATCTTGCTCAGCGCCAGAGAAACGTTCTGGACCACCGTCTTGTGCGGGAACAAGTTGAACTGCTGGAAGACCATGCCAATACGACGGCGTAGCTCATCCGGGTTGTCCTTCAAGACTGAGCGGTCATCGAGGAAGATGTCGCCCTGATCCGGTTCGATCAGCCGGTTCATGACCCGCAACAGCGTTGACTTGCCCGATCCCGAGGGGCCGATCACTGACGCTGTGGTGCCCTTGGGCACGTGCAGGTCAATGCCACGCAAAACGTGGTTGGAACCAAAAGACAGGTGGATGTTCTTGGCGGTCAGGGTTCCTGAACTAAATTCACTCATGGTTTAGTGTCCCTTTCCAATAATTGCTGCTGCCTCATCGGGTTCAACCTTTTGAGTCTTGCCCTCACGCATGCGCTTGTCCATGAAGTTGACCAAGTGGGTCAGCGGTACCGTCAAGCACAGGTACAGCAAGCCGGCAGCAACCAGGGGGGACAGGTTTCCGGTGGTGGCGGCCTGGTCGTTGCCGATACGGAAGATCTCCCGTTGACTGGCCAGCAGGCCCAGCATGTAGATCAAAGAAGAGTCCTTGATCAAGGAGATTAGCTGGTTGACAAGTGCCGGCAGAACCCGGCGGATGCCCTGAGGAATAACAATCAGCACCATGGCGGCGCTGTAGCTGAACCCCAGGGCGCGCGATGCCTCTAGCTGTCCGCTTTCAACGCTTTGAATGCCCGAACGGAAGATTTCGCCGATGTAGGCTGCAGCCATCAAGGACAACGCCAAAATACCCAAGGGGTAGGGATTGGTGCTTCCGGTCAGGATGCGAACCACGGGACCCAGTCCAAGACCAATCAACAGGATGGTCAAAATGGCGGGCAGGCCACGGAAAATATCTGTATAGATCCTGGCGATCCAGCGTGGAATGGGATTCCGTGAAATGCCCATCACTGCCAGGATCATGCCCAGGACGCACCCGAAGAAGGCCGAGGAAACGGCCAAAATCAAAGTATTGGGCAAACCAACTGTGAGCATGGCGGGAATTACTTCCGCCATGGCCTCCCAGTCAAGGAACGTTTTTGCGAGCTGCTCGAGAACATCCATAGATTAGGCCTTGGGAACCGTTACTGCCTTGGAGCCCGGGGTCCAGTCTTCGGGCATGGGACGGGTCGGGTACCATTCCTTGGTCAGCTTGGACCAGGTGCCGTCGGCGATGACTGCATCCAAGGCAGAGTTCAATGCGTCAGTCAGTGCCTTGTTCTCGGAATTCACGGCGTAAGCGGTGAAGTTCTGGGTGTTGACAACTTCTTCGGCGATGGTAGTTCCGTCGCCGTCCTTCACCTGGCCGGTGGCCTGCTGGGAAGGAGCAACCCAGGCGTCAACCTGGCCGTTCTTCAAGTTGGCGTACGCCGTGTTGTAGTCGGCGAAGCGCACGGGCTCAATCTTCAAAGTATTGCTGACGTAGTCATCCTGGACGGTGCCGGTGACAACTGCAATGCGGGTGTCGGCCTTCAGATCGGCAAAGCCCTTGATGGCTGAATCGGTCTTGGCAACAACAGCCATGTAGCCGAAGTCGTAACCGTTGGTGAAGCCAACGTTCTTACGGCGTGCGTCGGTGGTGGAGATGGAGGAGGATCCGACGTCGAACTGCTTGTTCTCAACCTGAGCCAACAGCGCGGAGAAATCGGTGGACTTGAATTCAACCTTCAGGCCCAGCTTCTCGCCCATGGCGCGCAACAGCTCGTTGTCGTAACCGGTGAACACGCCGTCCTTCAAGAAGATGTTGGGCGGGGCATCGGAGAGCGTGCCAACAGAGATGGTGCCGGCAGTGACCAGGCCGAGGGCAGCCTTGTCGATCTTGTCGAGGGGAACAACGTCCGCTGTTGTGTACTTGTCCAGTGACACCTGGTCGCTGCCAGCCAGGGCATCCGTGGGCTTGGCCGAGCCGGAGTCAGTGGCAGCTCCGCCGCAGGCTGCCAGTGAGAAAGCCAGTGCAACGGCAACAGGGACCGTGGTGAGCCACTTGAGGGCTGAATTCTTCATCAAACATTCACTTTCATTGCAGGTGCCCAGCCCGAAAGACGCATCGGGCAGGGTAAGCGTAGCGTGGCGAGCGATGAAGAAACTCACAGGAGTTTCGTAGCAGAACTCGAGCCACAAAACTAAATTATGTCACCCGGCCACAAAATGTGGCAGATACGAATATATGATTGCCCTAACCAGAATATTGCAGAACAATCTGCGATCAATGCTGTTTTTGCGACTGGCGCGGGACGCTGGCAGGGTCACATCGCTGCACGACTGACGCACCACTACGTGTCAAGTGCCGCGCTATCGATACTGTGATATAGATCATGCCTACTGTCAATGCCTCGTACGTCCTCCGTCGTTGAGGGAAGCACTGGAGTTTAGGGCAGTACCGGCCAATCGCCCTCAATGACTGCTGCCGGATCCTTGACCCGGCGCAGATATCCCTGGAAATCAGCTGCCTGCTCCAAGGCCCAGGAGACCTGTAACGTGTGGAGATCCATGACATCAATGCGCAGCGCGCTGTATTTGGCAGCCAGGGCGTCGGCCAGCCGCAGCGAGGCTTCAGCGTCGGCGGCCGAGGTGTGGGCGGCGTCGAGCTTAATCCCGTATTCCTCGCAGAGGGCAACCAGTGTCCGGCTGCCCTTGCGGAATTTATCCAAGTGCTTGTTGCAGATAAAGGGATCAATGACGGGAGCTGCTGTGATCTGCTCCAGCCCATGCCGGCGGGCCTCATTGGCCAAGACCGTGAAGTCGTAGCTGGCATTAAAGGCAATCACGGGAATGTTGTTGGCAAAGAGTGTGGCCAGGACGGCGCCCACCTCGGCAGCCACAACAGCCGCCGGGCGCCCATGCTCGCGGGCGTGCTCGGTGCTGACCCCGTGAATGGCTGCCGCTTCCTCGGGAATCTCCATGCCCGGATCCGCAAGCCATTCATGGACGTCAACCACTGCGCCGGTCTCATCGACCACCACAATGGAGGCTGTCACAATCCGGGCGGTGCGGGGGTCCTTGCCTGTGGTTTCCAAGTCAAACGCGGCCCGGGGGTGCATGCTCCAGCTAGTCATGCTCCAACGCTACCCGCTAGGGCGGACATCCGGGCGCGCGGGCCGCTGCGGCGAACTACGCTTGAAGCATGCGTGAGCAGTATGTTGAGGCAGTTTTGGCCGTGGCCGAGGTGATCCCCGCGGGCAGTGTTTTGTCCTATGGGGACATTGCGGCGTTGCTGGAAAGCGGCGGCCCGCGGCAGGTGGGTGCGGCCATGTCCGTCGACGGCGGAGCTGTGCCGTGGTGGCGGGTGATCCGCGCCAGTGGCATGGCCCCGCAGGGCCACGAGGCACGGGCACTGGGCCACTACCGCCACGAGGGGACTGCGCTGCGAGGAGATCCGGATGAAGAGCCAGTGCCCGGCCGTGCCCCCAGATGGAGGGTGGATATGAGGACGGCCCGGTGGAATCCTCGAGAGCCGGATTTTGTGCTCATTGACGCCATCGCGGAACGGTTGCACGCCGCGGATCAGCTGCCCTCCGCGGACACTGCGCCAATGTCAGTGCCTCGTGATGGACTGGGTGCATGAGCACGCAAGCAAAGCAGGAGCCGCAGCCACGGTCCAACCAGACCGTGCCGGTACAGGCGCTGCCCAAACTCACGCTGGTGGCGCCCGCCCAGAGTGAGGTCACCGCTCCGGCATTGAGCCCCGACCAGCAGGCCGTGGTTGACCTCAGCCCCGGAACCGGACCAGTGCTGATCTGGGGCGCCCCCGGCACGGGCAAATCCACAGTGCTGATTGAGGCGGCCGTGAAGCGGATCGAGCACGACGCCGTTGATCCAGCAGGTGCCCTGCTGCTGGCGCCGTCGCGACTGGCTGCCGCGCGGCTGCGCAACGGCTTCAGTGCCCGGTTAAGCAGAAGTTTGAGCACATCCCCCGCCAGAACCTGGTCATCCTATGCCTTCGACCTGTTGCGCCGGGCCAAGGTGGAGGGCCGCATGCCGCACCTTGACGGCCCCCCGCGGCTCATGAGCGGCCCCGAACAGGATCTCATCATCAGGGACCTTCTTGCCGGTCACAGGATGGGGCTGGGCACCGCCCCGCAATGGCCGGCGGAACTTGCCGAGGCCTTGGACACCCGCGGGTTTCGCCAGGAGATCCGCCAGCTCTTTGACAGGGTCATTGAGTACGGATTGGCCCCCGAGGACCTGGCGGAGCTGGGAGCTGCCAACCAGCGCCCCGATTGGGTTGCCGCAGCTTCGCTCTATGGCGAATACCGGGATGTGGTGGATTGGGGCAAGTCGGGCTCCTTTGACCCCGCAGGCATCATCACCGCAGCAACAACCCTGCTGCGCATCGACCCCGAATTTTTGGCCCAGGAACGCCAGCGGCTTGCCTTGATTGTGGTTGACGACATCCAGGAAGCCAACAAGGCGGTGCACGAGCTTTTGCAGTTGGTGGGCCACGGCAAGGACGTGCTGGTGGCCGCTTCCCCTGACACGGTGGTGCAGGGTTTCCGTGGTGCCCGCCCGGACCTGGTGGCCCCGCTGGGCGAATCCTTGGGCACCGGAGACTTGCCCCTGCGGCAGTTCACGCTGTCCACCTCGCACCGGATGAGCCGGCAGCTGGCTGCGGCTTGGTCCGGGGTGGCTGAGCGCATCTTCCAGATCCGTGGCGGTCACAAGGCGCGTGAACTCAGCTGGCCCCAAGTTAGTGAGGCGAACCCCGAATCCTGTGTCAGCGCCCATGTTGTGGCCTCCGAGGTTCATGAGCTGCGCCTGGTGGCCGAACGCATATTGCACCTGCAGCACCTGGGCGGGCACGGTCTCAATGAGATTGCTGTCATTGTGCGCACAGGGTCGGCGCTTGCCGCGCTGCAACGGTACTTGAGCGGGCAGGGCATTGCCGTGAAGGTTCCCGTGGCGGAGAACCCTGTGCGCGATGAGCCAGCCGTGCGGCCCCTGCTTGAGGCTTTTGCCGTGGCACTGGCTCCTGAAACGTTCGACGCCGAGGCAGCCGTTGCGCTGTTGACGTCCCGGCTGGGGCGTTCCACCGCCTTGCAATTGCGGCGTTTGCGCCAGGCATTACGGCAGCAGGAACTGCATGCCGGCGGGGGACGCGCCAGCGACGAACTGTTGGTGGAGGCGCTGCTGAATCCAGAAAAGCTGGCCGGGCTGGGCTGGGAGGCAGCCAACGCCACCCGGCTTGCCGCCATGCTCGCAGCCGGCCACGAGGCCGTGGCCCAGCCGGGCGCCAACGCCGAAACAGTGCTCTGGGCCCTGTGGGATGCCTGCGACAGTTCCGGGACCTGGGAATCCCAGGCCTTGCGAGGCGGGCCCACGGGCATCCGCGCCGACAGGGATCTTGACGCCGTCATGGCCCTGTTCCAAACGGCCGAGCGGTACGTTGACCAGTTGCCCGGGTCCAGTCCACAGCAGTTCCTTGACTATTTGATGAGCCAGGAGCTGCCCATGGACACCTTGGCGGCGCGTGCACAACGCACTGACGCGGTGGAAATCCTGACGCCCGCCAGTGCTGCCGGCAGGGAATGGCCGGTGGTCATTGTGGCCGGCCTGCAGGAGGGGGTCTGGCCCAACACCCGCCTGCGCGGTGAGCTGCTGGGCAGCCAACTGTTGGTGGACGTGTTGGAAAGGGGCGGCCAGGCTGCCCGCCAAATTGAGCCGGCGGCCCGCTTGCGGGACATCCGGTATGACGAACTCCGCAGCTTTGCCGCGGCCATGTCGCGGGCCAGCGAGAAACTCATTCTCACGGCAGCTGCCGGCCATGACCTGCAGCCCTCCCAGTTCATTGACTTGGCAGCCCCTTACATCCCGGTCACGGATTCCGGCGGTGAATCCCAGTACCCTGTGCGCCCCATTGAACACGTGCCACGACCCATGACCCTGCGGTCCCTGGTGGCTGAGCTGCGGCAGGAATCGGAGATGCATGCCGATCCGGAGGCGGCCAGAATGCTGGCGGTGCTGGCACAAAGGAGCATTGCCGGTGCTGATCCGCACCAGTGGTGGGGTCTTCTGCCCGTGAGCACGGAGGCGCCCATTATTGCGCCGGGCGAGCCGGTGACCGTCTCGCCGTCGAAGGTTGAAGAAGTGCTGAAATCCCCGCTGAACTGGTTTATCAAGGCAGCCGGCGGGGAAGCCACCACAGACTTTGCCCGCAGCCTTGGCACGCTGATCCACGCCATTGCCCAGGACATTCCCAACGGGGCAGGCCACGAATATCTGGCTGAACTGGACAAACGGTGGCCGTCGTTGGGGCTTCCGGAGTCGTGGGAAAGCGATGTGGACTACCGCCGCGCCCAGGAGATGCTGGGCAAATTGGCCCAATATGTCATCACCGCCCGCCAGGACGGCCGCACCCTGTTGGGAGTTGAGCAGAACTTCAGCGTTGAACTGGGTGAGCTGCCTGCCGGCGAGAGCGCTGTGGACATTTCCGACGCCGCAGGCACTCCAGTTGCGGAACGGACGGTTGTTTTGCGCGGCCAGGTGGACAGATTGGAGGCCGATGCAGACGGCAGGCTGATTGTTGTGGACATCAAAACCGGGCGCAGCAAACCCACCAAGGATCAAGTTGCGGCGCATCCGCAGCTTGGCGCCTACCAGGTGGCTGTGACCGCTGGAGGATTCGCTGAACTAGCTGCGGCCGCCGGCTTGGCTGGTGCGGCCTCCGGCGGGGCTGCCCTGCTGCCGTTGGGGGATGGCACCAAGTCGGTAAAAACCCAGGACCAGACACCCATGGTTGCCGGCAGCGAGAACGACCCCACCCACAAGGTCATGGAAGCCGCATTGCTGATGGCCCAGTCTGTGTTCCCCGCCCGCCACGGCGCCGATTGGTCCGAACGCAATGGCTGCCCCCTGCCCACTATTTGCCCGCTGTGCCCGGAAGGGAAACAAATCACCGAATGAGCCTTTCACCGCTTCTGAGCCCTTATGAACTCGCTGAGCTGTTGGAACAGCGCCCGCCAACAGAGGAGCAGGCAGCCATTATTTGTGCCCCGCTGGAACCGCTGCTGGTCATTGCCGGGGCCGGATCGGGAAAGACCACCACCATGGCCGACCGTGTGGTGTGGCTGGTGGCCAACGGACTGGTGCTGCCCGAGGAAATTCTTGGCGTCACCTTCACCCGCAAGGCTGCAGGGGAGCTGGCGGCCAGGATCCGGGGACAACTTGCCAAATTGGGCACCTTGGCCCGCTCCGGCCAGGTGGAACTGGCGCCAGCGGCTGCGGCCCGGGACGCGCTGGAGCCCAAGGTGTCCACTTACCACTCCTACGCCAGCGGCATTGTCACCGACTATGGTCTGCGCCTGGGCATTGAACGGGACGCGGTGGTCATGGGTGCCGCTGAGGCCTGGCAGCTGGCCAGCGAGGTGGTGGAGGCCCATGACGGCGCCCACGAACACTTCACGGCCGCCAAGTCCACCTTGATCCAGTCGGTCATGGATTTGGCCGGTGAATGTGCCGAGCACCTGCAGGATCCTGCCCACGTGAAGAACGTGATTGAGGACTACGTCAGCAGTTTTGAGGCACTGCCCTACATTGCCGAGACCGCCAAGCCGGCCACGGCCACCGTCAAGAAGCAGCTGGACGTGTTGCGCACGCGCGCATCCGTGACAGCCCTGGTGCAGAGCTACGCGGAGGCCAAACGCCGTCGCAACGTCCTGGACTATGGGGACCTGGTGGCCCTGGCAGCCAGAATTGCCCAGGACGTTCCGCACGCGGGGGAGATGGAACGCCAACGCTACAAAGTGGTGCTGCTGGATGAATTCCAGGACACCTCGCACGCACAATTGCAGCTTTTTGCGCAGCTCTTTGGCGGCGGGCACCCCGTCACGGCCGTGGGCGATCCGCACCAGTCCATCTACGGCTTCCGGGGCGCCTCCGCGGGCCAGCTGTTCCGGTTCCCGGAGATTTTCCTCAAGTCCGACGGCGGGTACGCACCCACTGCCGAGCTCACCATCGCCTGGCGCAACTCTGCCCATATTTTGGCCGCCGCCAACGTCATGTCGGCAGAACTGGCCCAGGCCCAGATCCGGAAGGCCAACGCCACGTTGGCGGCAGGACTTTCCGAGGCGGAGCGTGCAGCGGCCGGACCCAACGTGGTGGTTTCGCCCCTGCGGGAAAAGCCGAACGCACAGGCCGGGGAAGTGGTGCTGGCCCGGTACGAAACAGAACTGGTGCAAGCAGAAGCCATTGCCGATCAAATTTCGGCTCGCAAGGGCGACTTCAGCCACCGAGGAGGCGCCCAAGGTGCCATGACAGTGGCGGTTTTGTGCCGCCGTCGGGCACAATTTCCGCGCCTGCAGTCGGTGTTTGAGGCTCGTGGAATTCCCTACGAGATTGTCGGTTTGGGCGGGCTGCTGGGCACCCCTGAAATTGTGGACCTGGTGGCCACCTTGCGGGTCATTGCCGACCCCGGCCGTTCGGACGCCCTGATGCGCCTGCTGACAGGTGCCAGGTGGCGGATTGGTCCGGCCGACTTGATGGCTTTTGCCGACTGGGCCCGGTACCTGGCCAGGCGCCGCCACTGGGCGGCCACGCACAAAGTGGACTTTGACGCAGCCGTGCGGGTCGATGCCGGGACGGGCGAAAATCTACAAACCCGCGGCTCGCAGCAAGGTCCTCTGGATGAAGTTGAAGAAACCGTGGTGACCGCCGATTTGGTGGATTCATCGTCCTTGATTGAGGCCTTGGATTACCTCAGCGCTGACTATTGGCCCGAGGCGGCGCGCCCGCTCAGTGACGTTGCCCGAACACGCCTTCTGGCGTTGCGGGACGAGCTGCGGGTGCTGCGAACCTTTGTGGGGGAGGACCTGGGCAATCTGCTCGGTGTGGTGGAGCGGACCATGCTCCTGGACATTGAGCTGGCGGCAAAACCCGGATCCAGCATCCACCATGCCCGGCGCAACCTGGATGCCTTTGCCGATGCCGCGGCAACGTTCATGCAGGCCGCCCAGAGGGTTGATCTGGATGCCTTCCTCGGCTGGCTGGAAACGGCGGAGTCGGAGGAGGGCGGGCTTGAGATGACGCCCACCGAGAGCAATCCGGACGCCGTGGCGCTGCTGACGGTGCACGCTTCCAAGGGGCTGGAGTGGGATGTGGTGTTTGTGCCGAGCATGAATTCCGGCGCCTTTCCCAGCACCCGGGCGGACCGCTGGAGCACGGGTGCCAAATCCCTGCCCTGGCCATTGCGCGGGGACAAGGAGGACTTGCCCGAATGGGACCTCAACGTCTCGGATCTGAAAACGTTGATGGAGAACGAGAAATTGTTCGCCGACGACGTTCTGCTCCACGGCGAACAGGAGGAACGGCGGTTGGCCTATGTTGCGTTCACCCGGGCCCGCGACTTCCTCATGTGCTCGGGCACCGTTTGGGGCACCGGGAAGAAACCGCTGCCACCGTCAAAGTTCCTGGAGGAACTACTGCCGCTCACCGAGGGTGCCGCGCATACAGCAGAAATTCTGCAGTGGTTTGAGGATCCCGAGGAGGACGCGGAGAACCCCGTGAGTGCTGGTGCTGAAAGCGCCCAGTGGCCCTACGATCCGCTCAATGGGCCCGTCATTGTGGGCCGGTCCGGCGTTGCGGCGCGGCTGGGGCGGCGCGAGAACGCCGAACGCTCGGCAGCAGCGGTCCACGCGGCACGGCTGCAGTTGTCCGCTGCCGGTGCGGCGGCGCTGGAATCTGAGGAGTTCTTTGCACTCAATCCCCACTGGGGCAAGGAATTGGCTGTCCTGCTGGCCCAGGAACACAGGGAATCGGATCAACTCCGGGTGGAACTGCCACCCCATATTTCCGCGTCACGGCTGGTGGCTCTCGGTGAGGATCCGGAAAAGGTCACCCGTGCCATGCGCCGGCCCGTACCCACCAAGCCCGGCATGGCGGCAAGGAAGGGAACGGCCTTCCACAGCTGGATTGAAGATTACTTTGGGACTAGCGGCCAGCTGGACTTTGATGAGGTTCCCGGCGCCGACGCTTACGTTGACGAGGCCTATGGGCTTGCCGACATGCAAGAAACGTTTAAGAACTCTGCCTGGGCCACCCGCATCCCGGCCGAACTGGAGGTGCCCATAGAGACCAGGGTTGCCGGGGTTGTGGTGCGCGGTCGCATTGACGCGATCTTCCGCGACGACGACGGCGGCTGGGACCTGATCGACTGGAAAACCGGGAAAGTTCCTTCGAAGGCGCAGCTGGCGGTGCGTGGTGTGCAGCTGGCCGTGTACCGGCTTGCCTGGTCGCGACTGAAGGACGTGCCGCTGGAGCAGGTTCGCGCGGCGTTCTACTATGTGGGCCAGGACAAACTCATCCGTCCCGTGGACCTGGCGGGCCAGGATGAACTGGAGGCAATCGTCACGAACGCCTACTCCGCCTAACGCCTGCCACCTACTTGTGGAGGGGGATGACCTTCAAGGAAGCAGTGGCCGGTTCCGTTGCGGATCCAGCATCTGCGTCGGCCGGTTCCGTTGTTTCTGCCTCGCCTGTCTCGTCAGCGCTAGCTGCGTCAGCCGAGCTGCTGGGTTCAGTTTCGCCTGCGCTGCCATCGGCATCCGCTCCGCTTCCGCCAGTGTTCTCGGCGGCGCTCTCGCTGGGTTTTTCGACAGCTGCGGGCGCAACAACTGGCACAGCCGAGGTGACGGGGCTGGCCGGGTCCGCCTGTTTGGCCGGACCTGCTTTGGCCGGGCCTGCTTTGGCCGCAGCAGCAGCTGAAGCAGGCCCGGCCTGCTTCAGTGGCGCGGCGTGGGCGGGCGCAGCCGGATTCACCGGGGCGGCAGAGGCGGCAGGAACCACTGTGGCTTCAACGCTGATGGGCTGCCCGCCATGTTCGGCAATATCAGCCTCCAAGGTGCGCAGCATGGTTTCGGCATCTTCCACCATGCGTGCGCTGTCCGCCGCATAGCCCTTGACCAGCCATTGGGCCAGCGCAAATTCGGCGCTCAGGGCGGCACGGCGCAGCAGATGAGGATCGGGAGTCTCATTGCGGGCTGCAGCATAGGCAGCCATCACGGAGTCCACAAAGGTGGAATCGTTCACGGCCACCAGCCAGGCAAAATCATCGGCGGGGTCGCCCACGCGCAGATCGGTCCAGCCAATCACGGCGGTGACCTGATCGCCGTCGAGCAATATATTGTCTTCATGCAGGTCGCCATGGACCACGCACGCATTAAAACGCCAGAGGGCAACGTCCTCCATGGCATGTTCCCAACGGCGCAACAGGGCTGGGGGGATCTTGCCGGTGGTGGCCGACTGGTCCAACTCGTTGAGTTTTCGCTGACGGAATTCATTGGCCGTGTAGCTGGGCAGGTCATAGGTGGTGACAAGGTCGTGCGGCAGATCATGGATGGCGGCGATGGCGGCGCCAATCTCCAACGCCATCGCGGTGCTTCCTGTTGCCAATTCATCCACGGTTGCGGCCCGGCCGGCAATGTGGGAGTAAACAAAAGTGGTGAGCTCGCCCTGGCGCACCGTCCCGGCAACGGTGGGCAGCAGGAATGGCAATTCGGCGCGGATGGCCGGCGGGAACGCCCTCAGCACCTGGCGTTCGGTCTCCAGGCGCGTGCTTGCCTCGGCATGCCGCGGTGAACGCACACGCCAACGCCGTTTGTCCGAGTCAACGAGCAATGCTGAGCAGAAATCGGCAGTGTCATCTGGTTCCGGGCCAAAGGCAGTGACGTTGAGTCCGGGCACGGCAGCGCTGGCAATGGCGGCCAATTCGATTGCAGTCATTCTTCTCACACCTCTACCGTAGAACGCTATTGCGCCAACGCCGCGCCGTTGCGGCGGCGAGTCGTGAGAAGTAGTGGACAAGCTGGTCAACTTGTCCACAATCACGCGAGTGTGGAATGTAAAAACTTGCTGCGGATGCGTACGGTAGAACCATGACCACATCCAAGCCCTCTGCCGAAACAGTTCTTGACAGGGCGTGCGAGCAGCGTACTGAACCCGGCTACTTGGAGGCCGTGCAGCGCGATCCCTCCCACCGGGTGGTGCTCCTGCACCAGGGCAAGGCCCTGATGAGCGGCGGTGCGCTGAGCTACTTGGACCCTGCCGACCTCCCCGCGGTGCTTCCGGCCGGGACGGTCACAGTGTTTTTGGGCAAGGTCAACGATGACCATGACCATAAGCTGCCTGCCACGACGTCCCTGGTGCTGCAGGTTCTCCCGTACGACGCCGGTCTCCCGGAGCAGGCGCACGTGCCGGCCTGGGTGCCTGCTGGCGCCGGCTTTGTCACGTACCGTGAGGCCGCCGCGCACCTGCATCCTGCTGATGCGGAAGTGTTTATCCAGGCTGCCGCCGTGGCCAATTGGCACACCACCCACCCGTGCTGCCCGCGTTGCGGAAACCTGACTGAGGTTGCCTCCGCCGGGTGGATGCGCCGCTGCCCGGTGGATGCCTCCGAACACTTTCCTCGCACCGATCCGGCCATCATCGTGGCCATTGTGGGTGCCGACCAGCGGATCCTGCTGGCCAACAACTTCGCGTGGGACCTCCACAGGTACTCCACAGTGGCCGGGTTTGCCGAGGCGGGGGAGAGCGCCGAACAGGCTGCAGTGCGCGAGATCGCTGAAGAGGTGGGCGTTCACCTGCATTCATTGGAATACTCTGGCTCCCAAGCCTGGCCCTTCCCACGCTCCTTGATGCTGGGCTTCATTGGCTACACGGATGATGTGGTGCCAACACCAGACAACGTTGAGGTCAGGGAAGCCAGATGGTTTAGCCGGGACGAACTGCAAACCGCCGTGCTCAACGGTGACGTGGCCATTTCACACAGGCAGTCCATTGCCCGGTCCTTGATTGAGCAGTGGTACGGCGGTCCCATCCTGGACGTTGGGGAGCAGCAATGAGTTTTGATCCGCGGCTTACAGGGTTGCCGGTCATGGATGAGAGAACCGCCGAGGAACGCATCCTGGCCGGACTGGATGAGGAACAACGCACAGTGGCAACAACACTGAGCGGACCCTTGTGTGTTCTGGCGGGTGCCGGCACAGGTAAAACCCGGGCCATCACGCACCGCATTGCCTACGGTGTACACACGGGTGTCTACAATCCCAACAGGCTCCTGGCAGTGACGTTTACAGCACGCGCGGCCGCGGAGATGCGCACTCGTTTGCGGGACCTGGGTGTTGGCACCGTGCAGGCCCGCACCTTCCACGCCGCAGCGTTGCGGCAGCTGCAGTATTTCTGGCCGCACGCCGTCGGCGGTCAGCTCCCGGGCTTGCTGGAACACAAGGCGACCATCATTGGTGAGGCCGCGCGTCGGCTGCGCCTGCCCGCCGACAGGGCATCCATCCGTGACCTGGCGGCGGAAATTGAGTGGGCCAAGGTTTCCATGCTGACGCCTGAGACGTACCTTTTGAAAGCCGTTGACCGCGGCGAGCCCGGCGGCTTGGACAAAGTGGCTGTGGGTCGGCTTTTCCAGGGCTATGAGGACGTCAAGGCGGATCGGAACCTCATTGATTTTGAGGATGTGCTGCTCATAACTGTGGGCATCCTGCAGGAGGACCCGCGGGTGGCGGCCACCGTCCGGGACCAGTACCGGCATTTTGTGGTGGACGAGTACCAGGATGTGTCCCCGCTGCAGCAACGCATGCTTGATTTGTGGCTGGGTGGTCGTGACGAACTGTGTGTGGTGGGCGATGCCAGCCAGACTATCTACTCCTTTACTGGTGCCACGCCGCGGCATCTGCTGGACTTCCCCAAGCGTTTCCCCGCCGCCAACGTGGTGAAACTGGTGCGCGACTACCGTTCCACCCCGCAGGTGGTGGGGCTGGCCAACTCGCTGCTGGGCAATCGACGCAGTGGTGGCCTGAGCGCTGATGCCCTGTGGTCGGCACCGCTGGAGTTGGTGGCTCAGCGCCCCGGCGGCCCGGCGCCGGAATTTTTGGAGTGCAGCGACGACGAAGCCGAGGCGGCGGCGGTTGCCGCCCGGATCAAGATCCTGATTGAGCACGGAACACCGGCCAGCGAAATTGCCGTGCTGTTCCGCACCAACGGACAATCCGAAGCCTACGAGCAGGCGCTCACGGGTGCGGGCGTCGGCTATCAATTGCGGGGAGGCGAAAGGTTCTTTGCCCGCAAGGAAGTACGCGATGCCATGCTGCAGTTGCGCGCGGCCTCGCGCGCGGCCGAGGACGAGCCCTTGGGGCAGCTGGTACGGGATGTGCTCAAAAACCTGGGCTACCAGGCTGAGGCGCCCAACACTGGCGGGGCGGTGCGCGAACGCTGGGAGTCACTCTCAGCACTCGTGGCCCTTGCCGATGAACTGGTAGTTTCACGCAGCACACCCGAGCACGTTTTTACCCTGGTGGACTTCGTGGCCGAACTGCAGGACCGTGCCTCGGCACAGCACGCACCCACCGTTCAGGGCGTCACCTTGGCGTCCCTGCACTCGGCCAAGGGCCTCGAATGGGATGCGGTGTTCCTGGTGGGGCTCAGTGAAGGGCTCATGCCCATCTCCTTCGCGGACACCCCGGAAACCGTCGATGAGGAACGCAGGCTGCTGTATGTGGGGATCACCCGTGCCCGGGAATTCTTGAACTTCTCCTGGTCAACAGCCCGGACCCCGGGCGGCCGGGCCAACCGCAGGCCCTCGAGATTCCTTGATGGGTTGCGGCCCAGCTCAGTGGGTGGCGCACCCACCGGTCCCCGCCAGCCCGCCGCGAAGAAGTCACGCAAGGTGGCCGGTCCTTCTGTATGCCGGGTCTGCGGGAAAATCCTGAACACCGGTGCCGAACGGAAGGTTGGTCGCTGCCCCGATTGCCCGCCGGGCTACGATGAAGCAATTTTTGAACAATTGCGTCAGTGGCGTTTGAAGGAATCCGCAGCCGCGGAAGTCCCGGCTTTTGTGGTGTTTACGGATGCCACACTCATGGCTATTGCGGAGGCAGCCCCACAGGACCTTGATGCCTTGGCATCGCTGCCCGGGGTGGGCCCGGCCAAACTGGAACGCTATGGGGAAGCTGTGCTGGAGATTGTGGCCAGCGACTGATTCTGCCACTGGCAGCCGCACTCGGGGTGGGCGCTGAATTCTTGCTGCGTCCACCGCCCATTGTCCGGGTGAAACGTCAGCACGGATGACCACGAGGCTGGCTGGTTAACCGCGTCGAGGAACAAGAGGGCGTGCTGCGCAGCAGTTCCGGCCAGCGTGACGGCCATGGCCGCGTTCTCCAACAAATGCGCAGTGCGCCTGCGGCCGGTGGCGGATTGCTGGCTCCTTGCCAGTTGGCCGCACACCTCCAACCATTGTGGATCGTGGATGCTGCGGTGCCGTTCCACACACTCGGCACACGCGGTTTCGCCCGGCACCACCAGCGGACCCACCACGCCGTCCTGTTCACGCAGGAGCACAAACAGGTGGGGCCGCTCCGCACCCATGAAACGGGCAGAGGTTGACGCGTGCACCACGTCGTGGCCCACCACTACGGCAAGATCAAGGTACCGCAGGCTGGGACCTCCGGTCCCGCCGTCGTGCACAATATGGGCGTTGCTGCTGGGATCTAGCCGCAACAGATGCCGGCGCACAGCCACCGATCGGGCCAAGCCAATGTCGGCCAGCAGGAAAGACCCGGGGCTGACGTCGGTGGCGATCACGGCCCTGTCATCCTCGAGCAGAAGCGTCCCCACACCGGCGCTGACCAACACCGCGGCCAGTGCTGCTCCGGTGCGGCCCAAGCCCACTACGTGCACCACGGCATGTTCGCGCCGGGTCATGTAGTCCTGGCTCGGCGCCCGGTACAAACTCAGCAGGGCTGCGCGTTCAGGCAGGAGCCGTTCGCCGCGAAAACCTTGGGTAGTCAGCTCGGAATCGCTGAACAGCAGCTCCGAAATCTTCGCGCAGATATCCAGGGCACGGGCCGGCTCCACACCGAGCGCTGCGGCCTGCACGAACACCTCGCCATCAGTGATGCCCTGCCCCAAGGCGGTGACGAACGCCAGATCGGACTCCGCCAAACCGTCCAGAATAACCCCGCCCGGGCCCAGACCTATCTGGATGCTGTGGCTGCTGCGCCGCACCATGCGAAGCCCCGGGTTGATAGTTGTCATGACGACCTCCTTGCGGATTTCCCTCGGGCTGGCTGGCGGCAACAGCACTACTTACCGATCATGGCACTTTGCGCCCCAGCGTGCGCAGAGTTATCCACACCTTGAAACTTGTCCACAATCTGGCGCCGCCGAGTTTAGAACTGGAGCAACCTCGCTGTACCGTCGAAGCATGGCAGCAGCATTGGATCCGCGCAGGCGGCCCATCGGCAAGGGGACACCCGGGCCGCTGGGAGACTCGTACTCAGCACACCGGCGCAGCAACGGGGAAGCCGTGGTGGTCCGGCGGACGGCCCGGCGAAAGACCGGACTGGCTGCGTTTTGGGAAGGCCCCCAAGCAGTCATAGCCGTGCCGGCCCGGCTGAGCCTTGAGGACGAACAGTATTGGGTGCCGCACATGGTGGCGAAGCTTGAGGCCAGCCTCAGGGGCGGCAAGCGCCGGCTGCAGCCCAGCGACGACGCCCTGATGCAGCGCTGCCTGTTCCTGTCCGGAAAGTATCTGGGCTCCCGCGCCGTGCCCGAATCGGTGCGGTGGGTGAGTAACCAAAATGGCCGTTGGGGATCGGCCACGCCGGCCAGGAAATCCATTCGCATCTCCCACCATGTGCAGGGCATGCCCGAGTGGGTGGTGGACTATGTGCTCCTGCACGAGCTCTCACACTTGATCCACCCCAACCACAGCCCGGCCTTCTGGGCAGAGATGGCAGGTTTTGCCGAGCTGGACAGGGCCAAGGCGTTCCTTGACGGTGCCTCGTTTGCCGCCAACCGCAAGATTCACGGCATGAACAATGATCTTGACGGCGACCTCGACACCGTTGGCGGGCCTTAACTGAATCCGGCGGTCGATGTGGTTTTTCGCTGGTGATATATCACCAGCGAAAAACCACATCGACCGCCGGAGCGGAAAACGAGGCGCTTACTTGTCCGTATCGGGTTCGGCGTCGCCCGAGGGGGTGTCGTCAAAGCCGCCGTCNGCCGTCAAGGAGTTTGGCCAGTGCCGCATCAACATCTGACTCGGAGGCGTCTTCGAGACTGCGGCGGGCACTGAAGCCCGCCGCGTCATCCAAGTCAGTTGCCGTGGGGAGCAGATCCGGGTGGGCCCAAATGGCGTCACGGCCGGCAATGCCGCGCTGTTCCTTCAGTGAAGCCCACAGGGCAGCTGCCTCACGGAGCCTGCGGGGTCGCAGCTCCAAACCAACCAGCGAGCCGAAAGCGTGCTCGGCCGGGCCGCCCGTGGCGCGACGGCGGCGAATGGTTTCGCGGATGGCCGCGGCGGCCGGAAGGTTCGCGGCAGCCTCAAAGCTGAGCTCGTCAACCCAGCCCTCAACCAGAGCCAGTGCGGTCTCCAGCTTGGCCAGGGCAGCATCCTGTTCGGGTGTGCGGGCCGGCATGAACACACCCTGGGAGAGTGCATCCTGCATGGCTTCCGGATTGGACGGATCGAGGTTCTGGGCCAGGTCCTCAATTCGGGACATGTCGATGTGGATGCCGCGGGCGTAGGACTCGATGGCTCCCAGCAGGTGCCCGCGCAGCCAAGGGACTTGCACAAACAAGCGGGCGTGGGCGGCCTCGCGCAGGGCCAAGTACAGCAGGATCTCCTGCTCGGGTACTTCAAGCCCTTCGCCAAAGGCCTTGATGTTGGCGGGAATCAGGGCCATCTGCAGATCAGCCAGTGGGATGCCAATGTCAGTGGAGCCGAGCACTTCCTTGGCCAGGGCGCCCACAGCCTGGCCCAGCTGCAAGCCAAACAGGGCCCCGCCCATGTTCTGCATCATCGATGCAGCGCCGCCCATGGCCGACTTCATTTCCTCGGGGAGTTGTTCATTCATGGCCTTGGAGATCGCGAAGGCGATGCTGTTGGCCACCGGCTCCGTCAACCGCTGCCAGGTGCCAAGGGTTTCCTCAACCCACTCCGCCCGAGACCATGCGCGGCCAATGATGGCTGTTGCGGCCAGATCCGTCACAGGGTCCAACCACATTTCGGCCAAGCGCAGTGCTTCATCCACGGCCTGCTGCTGGGCGGCGGTCACGGAAGGATCATCACCGGCTGCTGCCTTGCGGGCGGCGTCGCGCGCCAGATCCCAGTTGACGGGGGTGTCCGAGGAGCCGCTCATCATGGCCTGAACCTGGGAGAACATTTGCGCCAGCGCGTTGGGATCGGAGGGCAGCCCGGCTGCCTTGGCCAGTTCGGCAGGGTCAAAGCCTTCCATGCCCTTGCCGCCCAAGAGGTTGGCGAGCATTTCCTGAAGCGGATCCTTCGGGGTGTCGTCGTCGTTATTGGCTGGTGTGGAAGACATGATGGCCCGTTCGTTGGCGTGGACGCTGAATACTTTTACGTTACCGCCGCAGCGTTGAGTTGTCGCCCCGTGGCAGGCGCCTGTTCGCTACAGGCAAAGGGTTTTTGGCCCTTGGCCACGGACGGAACTATTCACTGCGTGCTCTCAGCTTGGGCACATGGGCAGCACAATTAGACACAGTAAGCTTAGTGGTTGGCGCCTGATTTCTGACGGGTTCCAGCGAGGCCCAAAAGAGCTTGGAAAGGTCACAGCTTTGAGCCAGGAGATACTAGAGACAGCCACGTCACCGAGCACCGGTCGGGACAAAAGATTCCCCCTCATGCTTGTCTCCGGGGCCCTGTCGGTGGTGCTGGCGGTGGCAGCCATGACCATCCCGGTCCCGTATGTTGTTGAGTCGCCGGGCCCCGCCATCAATACGATCGGCACCTTTAACGGCAAACCCATCATCACCATCTCGGGCCACGAAAACTTCCCCGCCACCTCCGGCAGCCTGGACCTCACCACTGTCCACCTCACCGGCGGCCTGCCCGACAGCCGGATCAGCTTCTTCGACGCGCTCCAGTCGTGGCTCACGCCGTCGCACACCCTCTACCCTGCCGAGCTTATCTACGCCCCGGGGGTCAGCCAGGAAACTGTCAACAGTGAGAATTCCGCCGCCATGACGGGTTCCCAGGAAAATGCCACGGCCGCAGCACTGACGGCCCTGAGCATCCCTTTCGAATCCAGTTTGACAGTGGCGTCGATCCCGGCCGATGGTGCCGCCTCGGGCATCCTGAAGCCCGACGACGTCCTGCTCACCGTAGGGGGGCGGAAATTCACTGACCTGTCAGTGGTGCAGGAGGTGCTCGCCGAGGGCAAGGGCGCCCCTGTGGAGCTGACTGTGTTGCGGGACGGGGTGGAGAAGACTGTCTCTGTGACACCAAAACTCGGTGAGGCCGGCAAGTACTTGTTGGGCATCTCCACGCAAAACACGTTCAAGTTTCCCTTCGAGGTCAAGATTTCCCTGGAAAACGTTGGCGGACCCAGTGCGGGCATGATTTTTGCGCTCGGCATCATGGACAATCTGACACCCGGGGAGCTCACGGGCGGCAAGAAGTTTGCCGGCACGGGCACCATCGACCCGGCAGGCAAGGTCGGCGGCATTGGCGGGATCGCCCAAAAAATGGTGGGCGCCCAGCAAAACGGGGCCGACTACTTCCTGGCGCCGGGCGCCAACTGTGGCGATGTTGTGGGGCATATTCCCAACGGGCTGCAGGTTATCAAGGTCGATACGCTTGAAGAAGCCTATGACGCGGTCTCCCTGATTGGTTCGGGCAAAGACGGTTCGGCGCTGCCGAGCTGCACGTAACAATTGCGCATCATATGGAACTTTGATTGTGAGCTGTTCGTGGCAACAAGAGAGAGTACTAAGTAGTAGCACCTGCATTTTCAGTTCCACCACTTGAGTTAGAGGTAGAGAGTGACATCCCGCCCAGCCCCGCCGCCGAGTAATTCCGTCCGGCCCAAGCGCCGCAGCGCCCTACTACCAACCATCATTGTGGTGGCGGCGCTGGTGGTTGGTGTTGTGCTTTTCTCCGGCGTCTACACCGATCTGCTCTGGTTCGGTCAGATCGGATATTCCGAAGTTTTCTGGACTGAGCGCATTGCCAAGTTGGTGATCTTCTTCGCAGGCTTCCTCATCATGGCGCTGGCGGTGTTCTTCTCCATCCGCGTGGCATACCGGGCCCGGCCCATCTACGCCCCGGACAGTGCCCGTGAGGACAACCTCAACCGCTACCAAATGCAGCTGGAACCCATCCGCCGCGTGGTGATGATTGGCATTCCTGTGGTCTTTGGTTTGTTCGCCGGGACCGCAGCCATGGCCCAGTGGGAAAAGGTCATGCTTTTCCTGTACCAGGTGCCATTTGGCAGCACTGACCCCCAGTTCGGCATGGACATCAGCTTCTACACCAACACGCTGCCTTTCCTTGGCTTTGCTGTGGGGATGCTCATTAGCGCCACCGTCATAGCCTTCATTGCCGGGCTGCTGACGCACTACCTCTATGGTGCAATCCGCCTCACCGAGCGTGGCATCTTCACCTCCCGCGCCGCCCAGATCCACATTGCCGTCATGGTGGGAATCTTCCTGATCCTGCTGGGCGTCAACTTCTGGTTGGGCCGTTTCGCCACGTTGCAGGACAACGGCGGCTACCGTGCAGGTGCCATGTTCACTGATGTGAATGCCGTAATCCCCACCAAAGCGATCTTGGCTGCCGCCGCCATCATTGTTGCGATCTTGTTTATTGTGGCCGCGTTCATCGGCAAGTGGAAGCTTCCTCTCATTGGCGCCGGCATGCTGGCCGTAACGGCCATTGTGGCTGGCGGAATCTACCCCTTGGCCGTTCAGGAATGGCAGGTGAAGCCTTCCGAAGGTGACGTGGAACTGCCGTACATTGCGCGCAACATTGAGATGACCCGCAACGCGTATGGACTCGCCGACATGGAAGTCACCCCTTACAACGCAACCACGACGGCGGAGGCTGGTGCCCTGCGCAAGGACGCCGACACTGCTGCCAACATCCGCTTGCTTGACCCGAACCTGATGTCCTCCACCTTTGCCCAGCTGGAACAGTTCCGCCCGTACTACAAGTTCCCCAAGACCTTGAATGTGGACAGGTACACCGTTGACGGCAAGGTCCAGGACGCAGTTATTGCTGTGCGTGAACTGAACCCCCAGGGCATCAACCCCAACCAGCAGAGCTGGTACAACCAACATTTGGTGTACACCCACGGCTACGGCATGGTGGCAGCCTATGCCAACAGGGCTACATCTGATGGCAAACCCGATTTCATGCAGTCCGGAGTGCCTTCCACTGGCGTGCTCGGTACTGACACCAGCTACCAGCCGCGCATCTACTTTGGCCAGTCAACCACCGACTACTCCATTGTGGGCGCGCCAGATGGAACCGCTCCCATTGAACTGGACCGCCCGCAGGGAAGTTCAACAACCACCGGAAGCGACGATCCTGCCTCCGAGGCGCTGACAACCTTCACCGGCGACGCCGGCCCCAATCTGGGCAACTGGTTCAACCGCCTGATGTACGCCTTGAAGTTCCAGTCAACGGATTTACTGCTAACCAATGGTGTCAATGAGAAGTCGCAGATCCTCTACGACAGGACCCCGGCAGAACGTGTTGCCAAGGTTGCCCCGTACCTGACCCTGGACAGCAACCCGTACCCGGCCATCGTTGACGGCAAGGTTAAGTGGATTGTGGATGGCTACACCACCAGCTCCTACTACCCGTACTCGCAGCAGCAGCAACTTCAGGAGGCCACCACTGACTCCCTGACGGCTGCCAACGGCGTGGCCCCGCTGCCCAACGCCTCGGTCAACTACATCCGCAACTCGGTTAAAGCCACAGTGGATGCTTATGACGGTTCGGTGGAGCTGTTTGCTTGGGATGCGCAGGATCCCATCCTGAAGTCCTGGCAGAACGTTTTCCCCACCACTGTTAAGCCGTTCTCGGAAATGTCCGGGGACCTGATGGCCCACGTGCGCTACCCGGAGGACCTCTTCAAGGTCCAGCGTGAGCTCATGGGCCGCTACCACGTCACCGATGCCAGGGACTTCTTCAAGAACACGCTGGCGTGGAGCGTGCCGGATGACCCCACCACGCCAGCCAAAGACAAGCAGCCGCCGTACTACATGTCCTTGAAGATGCCAGGGAAAGACAAGACAGCGTTCTCGCTGACCACCGACTTCATCCCGCAGGAAGTTCAAAACACGGACTCCCGCAACATTCTCTACGGTTTCATGGCGGCCAACGGTGATGCCGGCAATGTCAAGGGCGTCAAGAGCCCCGACTATGGCAAGTTGCAATTGCTTGAACTTCCGGACGCTACCCAGGTGCCAGGGCCGGGCCAGGTTCAAAATACCTTCCAATCAAATACCGAGGTATCGGAGCAGTTGAACGTGCTCAAGCTGGGCCAGTCGGATGTCATCAACGGCAACCTGCTGACCCTCCCCATGGGTGGCGGCATGCTCTACGTGCAGCCCGTGTATGTGAAATCCACGGGATCCACCTCTTACCCCACCTTGCAGAAGGTTCTGGTGGCCTTCGGTAACAGCATTGGGTATGCGGACACTCTCAACGAGGCATTGGACAAACTCTTTGGAGGTGACTCCGGTGCCACCGCAGGTGACGCCGGCATTGACAAGGGCACAGGTTCAGGCGGAAGCTCCACTGGTACGGGCACGCCCTCGAGTACCAACCCCGCACTGACCAAGGCCCTCAACGACGCAAACGCCGCCCTGAAGGCAGGCCAGGCAGCGTTGGCCAAGGGTGACTTTGCAGCCTACGGCGAAGCCCAGAAGACTCTGGAGGCTGCACTCACTGCGGCCCTGGCAGCTGAGGGTGTGTCCGGAACGCCTGTACCGGCTCCCACGGCTACGCCGAGTGCAGCACCCTAGCTCCGGCGTCGAAGGTTCATGAGAAAGGCCCTGTCACTTGTGGTGACGGGGCTTTTTTCTGTGCCCTTGCCGGGTGAAATCTGCGTAAACACGGGGCAAACCGGAGGGGAGACGAAGGTCACGTGCTTTCAGTTTGGCACCCGGGGCGGGGGCAGCGTAAAGTAATAATCACATCGCGGGGTGGAGCAGTTCGGTAGCTCGCCGGGCTCATAACCCGGAGGTCACAGGTTCAAATCCTGTCCCCGCAACCATGGAAAAGAAAGTCCCTGATCTTCGGATCGGGGACTTTCTTGTTTCCCCACCGTCTATGACGCAGTAGTTGCATTGGAAAGCGCATTCCGATGGGAAATTGCTGCACCTACTGCGTCATAGACGGGGCCGGAATCCGACGGGCGGAATCAGAAGGGCCAGAAGACTGGCACCAGGAACACCGCCACAGCCACGTACAAGGACATGATGACCAGGCCAAACTTCCAATAGTCGCCAAACTTGTACCCCGCCGGGCGCATGATCATCATGTTGGCGGGGGTGGCAATGGGTGTCAGCAGGGCCGCTGCCGAGGCCACGCTGACGCACATCAATACGGTGAGCGCGGACAAACCGGCCTCGTTGGCCACTGACAAGGCGATCGGGATGATGATCAGGGCAGTGGCCGTGTTGCTAATGAGCTGGCCCAAGACGGCTGTGACAACAAAAATGCCGAGCAACAGCAGATAGGGGCTGCTGCCACCGGTGAGGTAGACAATGCCGTTGGCCAACATTTCCGCCGTACCAGTCTTGGTGATGGCCGCTGAGAGCGGGATCATGCCTGCGACCAGAATCAGGGTTTGCCAAGACATGGACCTGTGCGCCTGCCCCATGGTGACCACACGGGTCAGGACCATGGCCATGGCGGCCAAGAGTGCTGCCACTGATGCCGGGACAATGTTGGTGGTCATCATCACCACCATGGCTGCCAGGATGATGAGCGCGGGAATGGCGCCAGGACCCAACGGCACCGTTTGCCGGCGGATGGCGTCGGGGGAGTCAACCAGCAACACGTTTTGGTCGCGGGTGTGCTGATCCAATGAGTTCCAGCTTCCCTGCAGCAGCAAGGTGTCGCCAGCTTTGACTTGGTTTGCGCCGGACTCCGGGGACTTGCCGGCTCGCTGGTGCGCCAAGACCACCAAGGAACCACTCTCAGTGACCATGCCCGGGTAAACACTTGTGTCAATCAAATTTGAGCGGGGCGCCACCAAGACTTCAGCCACTCCGAACGACTTGCTCACCAAGCCGCACGCAACGTCACTTCCATGGGTGGTATCCACTGCCATCTCGTGTTCCAGCGCAAAATCGGCAATGTCGCTTGCCGTGCCGCGCACCACGAGGTAGTTACCGGCACCCAACACATCTGAAGAGAGCGGCTTGCCGGCTGCGTTTTGCACGCTGAGCAGGTGCACCCCGCCGCGGGTGGCGGGCAGCACCCCGGCTATCTTGTCGCCAACGTGGCCGCTTCCCACCGGAACCAGAAGACGCACCAGTTCATGCTCGGCTGGCCAGTAGTGTCCCAACAGAACCCGTGGATGGTCACTGAGGTCCTTGGGTGAGTCCTCGGGAACCCGTTGCGGCAGGAGTTTGGGCCCCAAATAGATAGCCACCACAATGGTGCCTATCAGCAAGGGCAAGCCAACAAGTGCAAACTCGAAGAAGCCAATACCCCGGCCGGTGGAGTCGATGGCTGCTTCCAGAATCAAAATATTCACAGGAGAACCAGTCAAGACAAGCAAGGAGCCAGCGTGGGCGGCGAAGGCCATGGGCATGAGCAATTGGCCAGGCTCCCGGCCCAGTCGCACAGCCAAAACCACCACCATGGGCAGCAGGGCGGCAACCGCGCCATTCACACTGATAATTGCTGTGAGAAGCGCCGTAAACAGCATGATCAGGGCAATGAGGCGGGGCCTGCTGTCGCCGGCGAACTTCACCAGCAAGCCACCCATCCAGGTGGTGATTCCGGCAGCATCAATGGATTCAGCAACCACGAAGAGCGCCGCAATCAGAATGACTGTCTGAGAACCGAAGCCTGAAAATGCGTCATCAATTCCAATGATTCCTGTGGCGAAGAGAATCAACGCAACACCGATGGCCACTATCTCCACGGGGATTTTGTTCCATACGAATATGACAACGGTGATTGCCAGAATTGTCAGCATGACAGCGATTTCGCTCATAGGCACAGGCTAACTTCTTTGGTGGGCGCATAACAATTTTAACGCCGCCCCAAACCGTTGAGACATTGTGATCTGACAATGAACTTCACCGGCCCATCAACTGCTAATCTAACAAAGAAACGCGGCTCTTTGAGCGTCGTGAATTACTTTCTGGACACCAATAGTGTGCCCATTCCGTTCTACCAATATTGGGGTAACAATGAACTTCCTTGAAACACTTTGGTCCATCATTATCTTCTTCTTGTTCTTGTCCTACCTCATACTGCTGTTCCAGATTGTCGCCGACCTTTTCCGTGACTCCAAGCTTTCCGGCTGGATGAAGGTTGTGTGGATCATTGGTCTGGTTGTGCTGCCGTTCCTGACCGCACTGGTTTACATCATCGCCCGTGGCCAGGGCATGACTGAGCGCAGCATCGCCCAGGTGAACCAGGCGCAGAAGGAAACTGAGGAGTACGTTCGCCGCGTGGCTCACACCCAGAGCCCCGCCGAGCAGATCGCCGCTGCGAAGGCATTGCTAGACGCCGGAACCATCACGGAGGGCGAGTACGCACAGCTCAAGGCCAAGGCTCTGGTCTAAGCAACATAGTAAGGATTGGGGAGAACACATCATGGCCGAAAAGATGGCGGAACTTAAACCGCAAAAAAAGTCATTTCTTGAGAAGTTTCTGACAGGTGTGGAAGTAGTGGGAGATAAAGTCCCGCATCCTGCCGTCATCTTTTTGATCCTTATTGGCTTGGTCATGGTGTTGTCGGTGATCTTCTCCTGGGCCGGTGCCAGCGCCACGTTCCAGAGCGCCAACATCGTCACAGGAGAGATCGACGACGTCACCACCAAGGTGCGCAGCCTTCTGGACGCCGATGGAATCCGTTTCCTTTTCACCTCCATGGTCACCAACTTCACCAACTTTGGTGTTGTCGGCGTGATCTTGGTGGCGATGCTCGGTGTGGGCCTCGCTGAGGAAGCCGGACTGATTTCCGCCCTGATCCGCAAATTGGTGCTGGTCACGCACCCAAGCATGATCACCTTTGTGATTGTGCTTCTGGGTGTCATCTCCAGCATTGCCACCGATGCCGGCTACATGGTGCTGATCCCGCTGGGTGCAGCGATCTACCACTCCTTGGGCAGGCATCCGCTGGCCGGCCTTGCCGCAGCGTTCTCCGGTGTCGCTGCGGGCTTTGGTGTCAACGTTTTGATCACCCCGCTCGATGGCATGCTCACGGAGGTCACCAACGAGGCCATCCACATGATGGACCCGGCCCGGAACCTGGATGTAACGGCGAACCTGTACTTCAGCATCGCCTCCACCATTCTGGTAACCATCGTTTGCACCGTGCTGACGGACAAATTCGTGGAACCCCGCCTGGGTGTCTATGAAGGTCCGTCAGCCGGGCACGAGGACGGTGCACTTGACCCTGCGGAGAAGAAGGGCCTGACATGGGCCATGTTCACAGGTCTTGGCATCGCCGCCGTCGTGCTTCTGCTCTCGCTGCCGTCCTGGGGACCGCTGCGCAACCCGGAGACAGGCTCCTTGATTGTTGCCGCACCCTTGATGGACAGCATCATCTTCCTCGTCATGATCGTCTTCCTTGGCTGCGGCATCGCCTACGGCTTGGGCGCTGGCACCATCAAAAACAGCATGGACATCATCAACCCGATTGTGAAGACCTTTGCCAATCTTGCGGGCCTGATCTTCTTGCTGCTGGTCATCGCCCAGTTCATCGCCTACTTTGCCTACACAAACCTGGCAACAGTGGGTGCCGTGGGCATGGCCGACTGGTTGGAAACTTCCGGCTTTGGACCGGTTCCGCTGTTGATCGGCTTTGTTATTGTGGCCCTGATCATCGACATTCTGATGCCCGGCGGGCTGCCCGCCTGGGCCATTCTTGCCCCGATCTTCGTACCCCTGTTCATGCGCCTGGGCATTGAGCCCGAGGCCGTGCTGGCCGCCTACCGCGTGGGCGATTCACCCATGAACATCGTCACACCGCTCATGCCATACTTCGCTATGATCGTGGTGTTCGCCCAAAAGTACCGCCCCAAGTCAGGCGTTGGCACCATTGTGGCCATGATGCTGCCCTACACAGTGGTCTTGATTGTGGTGTGGACGACGTTCCTGGTGCTCTGGTTTGTCACAGGCATCCCCTGGGGCCCCGCAAGCTAGCAAGCGTTTCATTACGAGAGAAAAGGTTTTCCCCTGGTGCATACGCCCATTAAATTGATTCCCGAATCGTACAACCCGGCCCCCTCGCTGCAGCTTGATCCGGCCGTGTCTGCCCCGGATGCGCCTGCTGACGCCACAACCGCCGTCGGATACTTTGTGTCCACTGACGGTGACGCACCTGCCGAACTTGGCTTGGGCAAGGAGGCCCTGGCAGCTGCCGGGTTCACCGGCGCAGCTGGCCAGACACTGGTCATTCCCCGTGCAGATGCGACGGCGGCAGTTGCGGTGGGTGCCGGAGCCGGTGCCACCCGCACGGCCGACGAGCTGCGCGACGCTGCCGCCGCGTTCGCCCGTGCCGCGGCCCGCCATGCCAAGCTGGCCCTGATCCTCCCGGCTGGCCACGGGCTCGACGGCGCACTGGCCGCCCAGGTTGTCGTGGAAGGCGCCCTGCTGGCCCGGTACCGTTTCAATGCCCTGCAGACGGCTCCCAAGGATGTCACCGTCGAGAGCCTTGACGTGGTGGGCGCCGGCGACGGCGCAGCAGCCGGTGCGGCCCGCGGAAAGGTGCTGGCCCGTTCTGCCGCTCTGGCCCGCGATCTGGCCAACAACCCGCCCGGGCACCTCACGGCCACCGAATATGCTGACTTTGCCACGGAGCAGGGCCCCTCGTTTGGGCTGACGGTGGAAACGTTCGACAAAGCTGCGCTCATTGAACTCGGTTGCGGCGGGCTGCTCGGCGTGAATGCCGGCAGCTTCGAGGAACCGCGCATGATTGTGCTGCGGTACAAACCGGCGGGTGTCCCCACAGCCCACCTGGCCCTGGTGGGCAAAGGCATCATGTATGACTCCGGCGGAATCAGCCTGAAGCCATCAGATCCTATGCACCTGGCCATGAAAATGGACATGGCAGGTTCCGCTGCGGTGCTGGCCGCCATGACGGGGCTGCGCGATCTGGGTGCCACCGCCGAGGTCAGCGCCTGGTTGATGTGCACCGACAACATGCCCTCCGGCACGGCAACCAAGCTCGGCGACGTGCTCACAGCCCGCAATGGCAAAACGGTTGAGGTCAAGAACACCGACGCCGAAGGCCGCCTGGTCATGATGGATGCCCTGTGCCTGGCCATGGAAGAAACCCCTGACGCCATTGTGGATGTCGCCACGCTAACCGGTGCCGCCATGGCTGCCCTGGGCACCTTGGTGGGTGCTGTCATTGGCAACAGCCAGGACTTGGTGGACCAGGTCACGGCGTCGGCGCAGGCAACGGGGGAGTCGGCGTGGCAGCTGCCGCTGGAGACACGGTACCTGCCCCAGCTGAAATCGGACATTGCCGATATCTCCAACATGGGCGGCCCCACAGCCGGGGCCATCACCGCGGCGCTGTTCCTGTCCGAATTCGTCAAGGGCACGCCCTGGGCGCACCTGGACATTGCCGGGACCATGAAGAGCGACACCGACGATTCCTGGCGCCCCCGCGGCGCAACAGGGTATGGCACACGGCTGTTGAGCGATTTGATGCTGAATTTCGCCAAGGTTTCCTAACCGGCTTGCCCTAGACTGCTAGAACCATTGAGGAGCAACGGCGGACTCGCATGAGTCCGCCGTTGCTCGTTTTTCATGAGGGAGATACCTGTTCGTGAGCATCCTGGATTGGTTCAGCGACGCCAATCATCTTGCCTGGGTCCTGCTAGCCCTGCACGTGATTCTTGGCGCCGTGGCAGTTGCCTATATTTCCGCACGACGCCGGCCGGCAACTGCCATCGCGTGGATGCTGACCATCATCTTCATCCCTTTCATCGGGATCATCGCCTTTTTTCTGGTGGGCTACAACCGGCTGCCCAGGGCCCGTCGCGACAAGCAAAAGCATGTCAACGAGCTGATCCTGGACCGTACCGAGGGGTTTGACCAGCTCAGCCATCGGGAGGACTGGCCGCACGGCCTGGGCACCCTTGTGACCCTCAACAACACCTTGGGTGCGCTGCCCATGGTGGGAGGCAACGGCGTCGAACTTCTCCCCGACTATCACGGCTCGATCGCCGCCATGGCCAAGGAAATCGACGCCGCCCAAAGCTACGTGCACGTGGAGTTTTACATTCTGGTGCACGACGCGGCGACCAAGCCGTTCTTTGATGCGCTGGAACGGGCCTGCCTGCGCGGGGTGAAAGTGCGGGTGCTCAGCGACCATCTGGCGGCCGTCATGAACCCGGGCCGGAAGGAAACGCTGGCCGTGCTGGCCGCCATGGGTGCCGAATACCATGCCATGCTGCCGCTGCGGCCGTGGCGGGGCCAATGGCAGCGGATCGATCTGCGCAACCACCGGAAATTGCTCGTGGTTGACGGGGTGGTGGGCTTCACCGGATCGCAAAACCTGGTCCACGAGAGCTACAACAAGAAGAAGAACATTGCGCGCGGGCTGCGCTGGCACGAGTTGATGATGCGCGTGCACGGGCCAGTGGTGCGCGAGCTCGACGCCGTGTTCGTCACCGACTGGTTCAGCGAGACCGAGGTTTTATTGGAGCTGGACACCTCACCCGTTGTCATGGACCCGGCCCCGCACCTGGTGGATGCGCAGGTGGTTCCCAGCGGGCCGAGCTTTGAGAATGACAACAACCTGAAACTCTTTGTCTCCATGATCCACCAGGCCACCGAACGGGTCAGCATCACCAGCCCGTACTTTGTGCCGGAGGACTCGGTGCTGCTGGCCATCATCACAGCGGCCGGGCGCGGCCTGGACGTGGAGCTGTTTGTGTCGGAGATTGGCGACCAGGCCATGGTCTACCATGCGCAGCGATCGTACTACGAGGCGCTGCTGCGGGCCGGGGTGAAAATTTACCTGTACAAGGCCCCGGAGGTGCTGCATTCCAAGCATTTCAGCATTGACTCCGATGTTGCAGTGATTGGCTCCTCCAACATGGATATTCGATCTTTCTCGTTGAACATGGAGATCTCCGTGTTGATCCACAGTGCCTCCTTTGTGACGCAAATGCGTGCCGTGGAGGACGGCTACCGGGCCAACAGCCGGCAGCTGGAACTCGCAGACTGGGTCAAGCGCCCGTCGTGGGAGAAGTTCTGGGACAGTGCGGCCCGACTGACGTCAAACCTGCAATAGTCCCCAGACGCTGCCACTCCTCCCTCCCTTCAGGCGCTCCTTCACATATGGGGGTCGTTTTCGGCAACGCTCCTTCACATACGGGGTGGTTTTCGGGATCGCTCGCTCGCTCGGGGCGAGAGCGTTCGTGGAAATGGCCCCGTTGCTGAGCGAGGGTTGCCAGAAAGGGCCCCGGAAGTGAAGGAGCGTCTGTTGTGGGCGGGAGGGGTCAGACGCCGGGGGACTCCTGGCCGGACTTCCTTGCCTTTTCTCCCTTGGCGACCTTGGCTGTTTTCGCCGCAGCCCGTTGGGCCGCCAGCATGGCCTTTGACTCGGTCACATCGCCGATGAAGGGCCGCAACCAGGCGGATTGCGGGTGCGAGTCAATCAGGATCGCCCGCGCGAACAGCGACAACGGCACGGCCATCAACGCGCCCAGCGGTCCCAGCAGGGCAGACCAGAAGATGACTGACAGGAACGTCAGGGTCATGTTCAGATTCACTGAGCCGGAGACGAACTTGGGCTGGATGATGGACTGGATGAGCGAGTTGATGACCCCGTAAAAGGCCACCACAGCTATGAAGGACGGCAGCCCGCCAGCCAGCAGGGCCATGATGGCTGCCGGGACCAGACTGATCCAAAACCCAATGAACGGTATGAATCCGCAGACAAAGGCCAGCAGCGCCCACAGACCTGCCCCCGGCACGCCCAGTGCCAGCAACAAAATGAGGTTCAGCACGGCCACAATGGCCCCGAAAATGGTGGTCATGACCATGAAGGAACGGGACAGCTTGGCGAAGTTTCCCAACGCTTCAACCACGGGAGCCCGTTTTTCCTTCACCACGGCAAGGATGGTGGGGAAATAGGTGGCGTCAATGCTCATGAACATCACCAGCAGCAACAAGAAAACAGTCCCGGAGCCAACATTCATGACACTGCCAAGCAAGCTGTATGCGGTATCCAGCAAAACCCGCAGATCAACGGATTCCACCAGTGCGCGGACCTGGTCGTTGCCAATGCCCAAGGTGTCGTGCAGGAACACCATCAAGTCACCGCGCAGCTCGGTGATTTGCGGTGCGAACTGGGGCAGCAGTTGGGTCAACTGCACTGCTGAAACCCAGAGCGAGGCAACAAGGGCGCCAATCATGGCGTACACAGCCAAAATGGTGGAGACGGTGGCCACTGCGGCGGGGACCCCGCGAAGAACGAGGCGTTGTTTAAGCGGATAGACACAAATGGTCAAAACAATCGCCAAAAACACGGGGCCAACAATGGAGGAAATGCGGCTCAGGCCAAAAAGGACAATGACGGCAGCAGCCAAACTTATGAGGACCTTTGTCCCCGATGAATCTTTTTCGGCAACGGGGGTCTCTATCCCACGTGATTCACTCATTGATTATCCATTTCGACACAGCCTCCGCAATACCCCAATGGCATTGAAATGATCTTATCGGGTGGCCGCGGGAACAGTTCCTCCAGCACGATTCTTGGGCAATAATTTGTTCCATTCCCCGCCCATAAGTGAGAGTCGGCTGATGCGCAGACCTCGAAACGAGTGTGGCGCATACACCCCATTCAGGACGCGCTGTCCTTGGCTATGCGCTTCGCTGGCAGCCAGCGGGGCGCAGCTGTGTCACGGGCGCCACGCTAGGTATCAGCAGTGCGCAGAGCCAAGCGAACTCAGGGCATGCGCCACGCCAACCCCCAAGCGGGCGCATAGGCCAACAAATCCCACAGACGGCCACAGATAACCCGAAGGACCCCTTTTAGAGCGCGTTAGGCGGCTTGGATACGAGGCCGCATTCACCCAACTGTTCAACTCACCCTGATTGCGTAGTCGTTGAGGCAGTTGCAGGGATGGCTAGACGGCCGGGACTGCCTTCTCCACAATCACGGCCAGGGTGCTGGCCAGCAGCGCGTGCACCTGTGGACGCGTCAGGGTTTTGCGCAACAGCCATTCGCGTCCGCCGCTGCGGGCTAGCTGCGCATAAATCCGGAACATGGCGCGGATCTGCTCGCGCCCCTCCGTGCGACCGGCCAGTCCGCACGCCTCGATGAGCAGCTCAATGGAATCGTTCTCTGCCGCGATCAGGATGGTCTCCAAATCCGGATCCCGGCCCATGCTCCCGGAACCCAGCGCCAGCCAGGACGTGCCGGATTTCTCCAGCGAATCCAGGAACCAGTCCACTGCCAGGTCAATGCGTTCCTCGAGCGATCCCTCCGGCAGCCGGGCCACGGCAACCGCCGAAACCGTTGAACTGATGCGGATGACCTCCAAATACAGGTTCCGTTTGTTGCCAAAATAGTGGTTGATCAGGCCGCGGGCCACCCCCGCCGCCGCGGCAATGTCGGTTGCCGAGACATCCTCGTAGGGGTTCTCGTTGAACAGTTTTTGGGCACACACAAAGATTTGTTGGCGCCGCTCGTCGGGGTTCAGGCGTTGCCGCCGCATCTGGTGAAGGTCGACGCCGGACACGGCCTTTGCTGCGGACGCCTCGGTTGGCTGCGGGGCTGGGCTGGGTTCGTTCACGGTGTTTGCCCCGCTTCCAGCCAAGGCAGCCATGGCGGCAGGTCTTGCGGGACCTGCAGCGGGAAACGGGGTGGGCGCTTTTCCAGGAATGAGGTGACCCCTTCAACGGCGTCACCGTGTCCGGGGAGCCCAGCAATCAGCTTCGAATCGAGGGCGTGGACGGGGAGGGGGGAGTCCAGGCCGCTGAGGTGGTTGAGCATTTGCTTGATGACTGCGGTGGAAACCGCTGACGTGTTCGCAATGATGTCCCGGGCCAGCGAGTAAGCGGCTTCCAGGACATCCTCGGGTGGGTGCAGGGAGGTGACCAGTCCGGCGTCGAGCGCTTCCTGGGCATCAAAGAGCCGCCCCGTCAGCATCCAGTCGGTGGCCCGGGACATGCCCACCAGGCGCGGCAGGTACCAGACGCTGGCGCCCTCGGGGAAGATACCGCGGCGGCTGAACGGGAAGGAGAAGCGTGAATCATGGGCGGCCAGGCGGAAGTCGCAGGACAGTGTGATGGTGATGCCGCCTCCCACCGAGACGCCGCGCAACGCTGCGATGACCGGCTTGTTCAGCCCAAAGATGGTTTTGGAGCAGCGTCCGGCCGGCTCCTGCCAATCGCCGGCGGGGCTGGCTGGCATGATGGCGTCAAAGCCGCCGCCGCTGAGGTCCGCGCCCACGGAAAAGTCCCTGCCCACGCAACTGAGAACCACCACGGCAACGTCCGGATCGGCGTCGGCGGTGGAGAGTGCATGTTCGAGCTCATGGGCCATGGCCAAGGTGTAGCCGTTGCGGGCCTCGGGACGGTTCAGGCAGAGCGTGGCAATGCCCTCGGCCACCGCATACGTGATGGCTGAATATGTTCCGGAGCTATCCATGGTCATCGCCTTCAAAGAGGAAAGTAAAGACATGCGCCAGCTATTGACACGTTGTCAATAGTCCTGAACTATTGGCGGTATGTCAACAACTAAGTTTTCGTCTGGCTGGATCGATGAAGATCTTCGCGACGGCGACGACCACCCGGTAACGGGTTCCAAAATCTACATCTCCAACGGCCAATCCTGCGACCTGGCGGATCGGTGCCAGCACTTGGCCAGCGCCACTGAGGTCGTGAAGGAACTCATCGCCCGCTCGCTCTAGTCCCCACTGCTCGCAAGTCCCCAGCCGCGAGGGTCCAACATCAAGTTCTGCCACCGCCCTGCCCACACGGGCAGGGACGTCAACGGAAGGAAAGCTCACGTGAGCGAACAACCCGAAGCATTCATCTTTGATGCCATCCGCACCCCGCGCGGCCGCGGGAAGAAGGGCGCACTGCGCGGCACCAAGCCCATCGACCTGGTGGTTGGCCTGATCGACGCCCTGCGGGAGCGGCATCCGGGCTTGGATGAAAATTTGATTGATGACCTGATCCTCGGTGTTGTCTCACCCGTGGGCGATCAGGGCGCCGTCATTGCCCGCACGGCGGTCATCGCCGCCGGATTGCCGGACACCGTGGGCGGTGTGCAGATCAACCGGTTCTGCGCCTCAGGCCTGGAAGCCGTCAATATGGCGGCCCAGAAGGTGCGTTCCGGCTGGGACCAGCTCATCATCGCCGGCGGGGTGGAATCCATGTCCCGCGTGCCCATCGGATCCGACGGCGGCGCCTGGGCCATGGACCCGGCCACCAACTACGACTCCTACTTTGTGCCGCAGGGCGTTGGCGCCGACCTCATTGCCACCATGGAAGGCTTCAGCCGCGAGGACGTGGACGCCTATGCGGTGCGCTCGCAGCAACTCGCCGCACAGGCCTGGGCCCAGGGCCGCTTCGCCAATTCGGTGATCCCGGTCAAGGACCAGAACGGCCTGGTGGTCCTGGCCGTCGATGAGCACATGCGCCCGGAGTCAACGCCGGAATCGCAGGCAACGCTGCGCCCCGCCTTTGCCGTCATGGGCGAGGCTGGCGGCTTTGACGCCGTCGCACTTCAAAAGTTCCATGCCGTGGAGACCATCGATCACGTCCACACGGCGGCGAATTCTTCCGGGATTGTCGACGGCGCGGCCTTGGTTTTGCTGGGCAGCGCCGAGGTTGGTGAGGCGCTGGGCTTGACGCCGCGGGCCCGGATTGTTGCCACGGCCACCTCGGGTGCGGATCCCACCATCATGCTCACAGGCCCCACACCGGCAACCCACAAGCTGCTGGCAACGGCAGGTCTGGGCGTGGCAGACATCGACTTGTTTGAGATCAACGAAGCCTTCGCCTCGGTGGTTTTGAAATACCAAAAAGACTTAGGCATTCCCGATGAGAAGCTCAACGTCAATGGTGGTGCCATCGCCATGGGCCACCCGCTGGGCGCAACGGGGGCCATGATTCTGGGCACCGTGCTGGATGAACTGGAGCGCACCGACAAGCACAGGGCTGTCATCACCTTGTGCATTGGCGGCGGCATGGGTGTAGCAACGTTGATCGAGAGGGTCTAAGCAATGAACCAGAACACGAACACCATTCTTTGGGAGCAGGACGCGGACGGCGTTGTCATCTTGACCATGGACGACCCGAACCAGTCGGCCAACACCATGAACGCCGCCTACACCTCCTCCATGCAGTCAGTGGTGGAGCGCCTGGTGGCGGAAAAGGACTCCATCAGCGGTGTCATTGTGACCTCGGCCAAAAAGACGTTCTTCGCCGGCGGCGAGCTCAAGGACCTGGTGGCAGCCACCCCGGCAGATGCGGAAAAGATCTTTAATCTGGGCCAGCAGATCAAGTCCCAGCTGCGCAGCCTGGAAACCCTTGGCAAGCCAGTGGTGGCCGCCATCAATGGTGCCGCCCTGGGTGGCGGACTGGAAATTGCTTTGGCTACCCACCACAGGATTGCCGCAGACACCGAGGGCTCGGTGCTTGGCCTGCCGGAGGTGACGCTGGGCCTGCTGCCCGGCGGTGGCGGCATTGTCCGCACGGTGCGCCTCATGGGCATTGCCGACGCCACCATGAAGGTGCTCCTGCAGGGGCAGAAGTACAAGCCCCGCAAGGCACTGGAGGTTGGCCTGGTCCACCAGGTGGTGGACACGGTTCAGGAACTGATCCCGGCAGCCAAGGCCTGGATCAAGGCCAACCCGGAGGCCGTCCAGCCCTGGGATGTGCCCAAGTACAGGATTCCCGGCGGCACGCCCAGCACCCCGGCCTTCGCCGCAAATCTTCCCGCATTCCCGGCCAACTTGCGCAAGCAGCTCAAGGGTGCCAACTACCCGGCCCCACGCGCCATCCTGGCCGCCGCCGTCGAAAGTACCCAGGTGGACTTTGACACGGCGCTGGAGATTGAGTCGCGCTACTTTGTGGAGTTGGTGACCGGGCAGGTTTCCACCAACATGATCAAGGCCTTCTTCTTCGACATGGGCCACATCAGCGCAGGCGGCAGCCGCCCTGCAGGCTACCCGAAGTACACGGCCAAGAAGGTTGCCGTGCTGGGGGCCGGCATGATGGGTGCGGGCATTGCCTATGTGTGCGCCCGCGGCGGCATGGACGTGATGCTCAAGGACGTCTCCCTCGAGGCAGCCCAGCGCGGCAAGAACTACTCCAAGACCCTCACGGACAAAGCCGTGGCCAGGGGCCAGTCCAGCCAGGAACAAGCAGATGCCTTGCTGGCCAAAATCACCCCCACCTCCGAGGCCACAGAGCTGGCCGGCTGTGACCTGGTGATTGAGGCAGTCTTTGAAAACGTTGACGTGAAACAAAAGGCCTTCCAGGAAATCCAGGACATTGTTGTAGCGGGTGCGGTGCTTGGTTCCAACACCTCGACCCTGCCCATCACTGCGCTCGCAGAAGGGGTGTGTGCGCAGGAGAACTTCATTGGCCTGCACTTCTTCTCTCCCGTGGACAAGATGCCGCTGCTGGAAATTATCGCCGGCAAAAACACCTCGGATGAGACCCTGGCCAAGGCCTTCGACATCGCGGTGCAGATTCGCAAGACCCCGATTGTTGTCAACGACAGCCGCGGCTTCTTCACCAGCCGCGTCATCGGCACGTTCATGAACGAGGCCATCGCCATGCTGGGCGAGGGCATTGGAGCACCCTCCATCGAACAGGCCGGGCTGCAAGCCGGTTACCCGGCGGCGCCGCTGCAGCTGGCCGATGAGCTGAACCTCACCCTGATGGCCAAGATCCAGAAGGAAACCAAGGCCGGTTTGGAGGCCGACGGCGGTGTGCAAAAGTACCAGCACCATGCGGCCACGGACGTCGTGAACACCATGGTCGACGAGTTCGGGCGCAAAGGCAAGCTCGGCGGTGCAGGTTTTTACAACTACGCCGACGGGCACCGCACCGGACTCTGGGAGGGCCTGAAGGAAACGTATGGCGGCACCGCCGAGATCCCCTTTACGGACATGAAGGAGCGCATGCTTTTTGCCGAGTCCCTAGAAACCGTCAAGTGCCTGGATGAAGGGGTGCTGCGCAGTGTGGAGGATGCGAATATTGGCTCCATCCTGGGCATTGGCTTCCCGGCCTGGACCGGCGGGGTGCTCCAGTACATGAACGGGTACGACGGCGGCCTGGCCGGTTTCGTGGCCAGGTCACGTGAGCTTGCGGCAAGCTATGGCGAGCACTTCCTGCCCCCTGCATCGCTGGTGGCCAAAGCCGAAAACGGTGAGACGTACTGATGGGAAACTC
Source organism: Arthrobacter glacialis (assembly GCF_002909415.1). NCBI lineage: Bacteria > Bacillati > Actinomycetota > Actinomycetes > Micrococcales > Micrococcaceae > Arthrobacter > Arthrobacter glacialis. The sequence goes on from NZ_PPXB01000008.1 coordinate 93,124, forward strand.
GTCAGGCACCGCCTTCACCCAACCCTGGACGGCGTTCACGGTGGAGCAGGCACCCACGCCGGGTGTCGCCGTCGTCCATCTGACAGGGCCCGGGCGCGGGAACATGATGGGGTTGGCCTTTTGGGCTGAGCTGCCCCAGGTTTTTGCCGCCCTGGACGCTGATGACAGCGTGCGGGCCGTGGTGCTCGCCGGGGTCGGAAGCACTTTCAGCACGGGCTTGGATGTGCAGGAGGTGCTGGGCGGCTGGTTGGGCAGGCTGGGGTCCGGCGCCACGGCGCAGGCTGCCCAGCGCACGGAACTGCTGGGCGTCATCAGGTCGCTGCAGGACGGCGTCACTGCCGTGGCCCGCTGCCGCAAACCGGTGATTGCCGCCATCCACGGCTGGTGCATTGGCGGGGGTGTCGACTTGATCAGCGCCGCGGACGTGCGCCTCGCCTGCGAGGATGCCACGTTCAGTGTCCGGGAGACGCGGCTGGCGATCGTGGCCGACGTCGGAAGCCTGCAGAGATTGCGCGGCATCATTGGCGAGGGTGCGCTGCGCGAGTTGGCGCTGACCGGCAAGGACATCACAGCCGCCAGGGCAGAGAAGATTGGCCTGGTCAATGACGTGTACCCGGATCATGAAACGCTCATGGCGGCTGCCCTGGAAATGGCCGCGGAGATTGCCGCAAACTCGCCGTTGGCGGTGGCTGGAACCAAGGCCGTGCTGAACGAGGACCGAGAAGAAGATGTTGCCCGAGGGCTGAGGCATGTGGCGTTGTGGAACGCGGCGTTCCTGCACAGTGAGGACCTGTTGGAGGCCGTGGCGGCGTTGGGTGAGCGTCGGCCCGGCGTGTTCCACGGCAAGTAAGTTACAGGACAGGGCCGACCCTGCCCGCCGGGCGCCGACACCGACGTTGCAACCATTCTTGAATTCTGGAAGGCATGATGATCACCGTTACAGGGCAGGAACAATTCAAGGCCTGGAAACACAAGGTGCTACCGGCGGTGGAGGAGGTGCGCCCCGGCGTCTGGTCCATTCCCGTGCCGTTCATCAACAACCCCATGCGCTACACCTTGGCCTACTTGTTGGTGGGCGACGGCGAGGCCGCCCTGGTTGACCCGGGCTGGGATTCCGAGGAGGGCTGGGAAATCCTTCAGGCAGGGCTGGCTGCTGCGGGCCTGCAACCGGCGGACATCACCGGGATAGTCGTCACCCACTTCCACCCCGACCATTTGGGCATGGCTGCACGGCTGCGGGCCGCCTCCGGAGCCTGGGTGGCACTGGGTGCTGATGAGCCTCTGGCCGTGCAGTGGCGCGGTGATCCGCAACGGTTTGTGGCCGCGGACAGGGTGCAGTTTGCTGCGTGGGGAGTGCCTGCGGAATTCCTCAATGAGGTCACCTTCAACACTGACACCTGGGCGCAGCTGACAAGTGTTGACCAACCGCAGCGCCGGTTGGCTGATGGGGAACTGCTGCCCATTGCCGGGCTGCGCGTTCGCGTGCTGGCCACCCCGGGCCACACGCCCGGACATATTTGCCTGGTGGATGAGGCCAATCAGCTCATCCTCACGGGTGACCATGTACTGCCGCGCATCACCCCGCATGTTTCCCTCGAGGCCCAAATCCATGCGAATCCGCTGGCCGACTACCTCCAGTCACTGCAGGTCATGGCCGTGGGGGCGGAGACGGAAGTGCTGCCAGCCCACGAGTACAGATTCAGGGGCCTGCCGGAACGTGTGGCTGAGTTGCAAGATCACACCCTTGAGCGCTCCCGCGAAGTGATTGCAGTGTTGGAGTCAGGAACTGCGGCGACGGTCTGGGATGTGTCCAAACAGCTGGGCTGGTCACGAGGATTTGCATCGCTGCGCGGGTTCACCCTCCGTCTGGCGCTCGCCGAAACCGCCAGCCACCTGGTGTATTTGAGTGGGCAGGGGATGGCGGTGGACATCGAAGTCTCCCGTGGCGCCCCGTCCTTGAAGCCGTCCTTGAAATAAGCAGCCCTCAAACAACGCCCGCTCACATACGGGGCGTTATTTCCGAACGCTCGCGCAGCAGCTGTGAGGCGTTTGCCGTGCTCTGCCCGCTTCTGAGCGAGCGTTTGCCGAATTACCCCCGTATGTGAGCGGGCGTTGCTGGGAAAGGCCCCGGATGTGAGCGGGCGTCTAGAGGGGGTCTGGGTATTGGACTGGGGCGGTGAAGTCCCCGGAGGCCTGGCGGAAACGGGCCAGGATTTGTGTCATCTGCACAAGGTCGGCCTGCGGGATCCCGGGCTGGGTAAAAACCTCTGCATTCAGCGCCGCCGTGGCTTCCTCAACCCGCGTCCGCCCGGCGACTGTCAGGACCACCAAGGTTGCCCGGCCGTCGGTTGGATGGGCCTCGCGCCGCACCAGCAGGTCCTTTTCCAGCCTGTCCACAACGCTTGTCACGGAGGTTGGGTGGACCTGGAGCCGGGCGCTGGCACTTGCCATCGGCAGGGCGCCGTCGCGCGTGAAGGACAGCAGGCGCAGCAGCTCGAGCCGAGCGTAGGAAAGACCCAGCGGTTTCAGCACGGAATCAACCCGGCTGTACATGATCTGGTGGGCCCGCATCACGGAGGAAAAGGCCGCCATGGCGTCGGCCGCATCAGCCCAGCCGTGGGCAATCCACTGACGCTTAGCTTCGGCAATGGGATCCATGGGCAGCGGAGAGGCGGGGGACACTGGGTCCTTTCGGGCTGTCGGAACGGATGGGGTGCGGCCACAATCAACCGTCACAACAATTTACTTGGGATACCTAGTAAATGCTAGTACTCCCTAGTACTCTGGGGATTGGCCGCACCTGGCTGGATCTACTGTTACAGCCAATAGCAACATCATTCCCTTCACCTGTTACAAATAGAGACTGTTGCAAACGCAGGATAGTGAAACCGCCCAAGTGGCGGTGGTCCCTTGGAAGTTCTTGAAAGAGGTTTTTTAGACCATGTCGACACCCATCAATAAGCAGGCCAACGGCATTTCGGCACGGTGGAAGGCCCTGGGTCTGTGGGCCAAGGCTGCCGTGGTGGCTGCCGTTTTGGTGCTGGCCCTGCTGGTGGTGGTCCTGGCTGCACGCTGGTTGACCGGCATGGATTCGGTGAAGTCGTTCATGACCACCTACCCGGGGCAATCGGTATTGCCTGAAACAGCACCCGTGGGTATCCCGGCATGGCTGGGCTGGCAGCACTTCTTGAACATGTTCTTCCTGCTGCTGATTATCCGCTCAGGCTGGCAGGTCCGCACCACCAAGCGCCCAACCGCGCATTGGGTGCGCAACAACAAGGGCCTGATCAAAACCAAGAACGCCCCCACCAAAATCAGCCTCGATTTGTGGTTCCACCTGACACTTGATGCGCTGTGGGTGCTCAACGGCTTCATCTTCATTGTGGTGCTGTTTGCCACGGGCCAGTGGATGCGTATTGTGCCCACCAGCTGGGACATCTTCCCCAACGCCATCTCCGCAGCCTTGCAGTACATGTCCCTGGATTGGCCCACCGAGCACGGCTGGGTCAACTACAACGCCCTGCAGCTGCTCACGTACTTCGTCACGGTCTTCATCGCCGCCCCGCTCGCCATCGCCACCGGCATCCGCATGTCAGGGGCCTGGCCCAAGAATGCCCGCACGCTGAACAAGATCTACCCCATCCAGGCGGCACGGGCCATCCACTTCCCGGTCATGCTCTACTTTGTGGCCTTCATCATTGTTCACGTCACGCTGGTTTTGGCCACAGGCGCCTTGCGCAACCTGAACCACATGTACACCTCCAGCGACGTTGTGAACTGGTGGGGATTTGGCATCTTTGCCTTGTCCCTGCTCGTCATGGCGGGCGCCTGGTTTGCCGCACGCCCACTCTTCCTTCGCCCCATCGCATCCCTGATGGGCAAGGTCACCAAATAAGCCAAACCCCCACCGGGGCAACGCATCAGGAGGCACCATGTACCAGCTCACGTCCGATCAAGAGGCGGTGGTGGAAATGGTGCGCGATTTTGCCACCACGGCCCTGGCCCCGCACACGGCCGATTGGGATGAAAACAAACACTTCCCCGTGGACGTGCTGGCCGAGGCTGGTGCCTTGGGCATGGGCGGGATTTATGTGGGCGAGGAGCACGGGGGCTCGGCACTGAGCCGCGCCGACGCCGTGCTGATCTTTGAAGAGCTGGCAGCCGTGGACCCCACCATCGCCGCCTACATCTCCATCCACAACATGGTGGCCTGGATGATCGATGCCTTCGGCAATGACACCCAGCGGGCCACGTGGCTGCCGGGCATCACCGCCATGACGGAGCTGACCAGCTACTGCCTTTCCGAACCGGGGGTTGGCTCCGATGCCGCGGCCATCACCACCTCAGCCGTGCTCGACGGCGAAGATTACGTTCTCAACGGCACCAAACAGTTCATTTCCGGGGCCGGGGCTGCCGCGTGGTACCTGGTCATGGTTCGCACAGCAGATCGAGGCAGCCGCGGGATCACCGCCGTCGTTGTTCCCCATGACGCACCCGGTCTGTCCTTCGGGGCCAATGAAAAGAAGATGGGCTGGCGGGCGCAACCCACCCGTCAGGTGGTGTTTAAGGATGTGCGGATTCCCGTGGCGAACCGGCTGGGGGCCGAGGGCGACGGTTTCGGCATTGCCATGAAGGGCCTCAATGGAGGCCGGGTCAACATTGGGGCCTGCTCCCTGGGTGGTGGCCGGGCGGCGCTGGAAAAGTCCATCGCCTATTTGAAGGAACGGCAGGCATTTGGCGGTCCGCTCATCGAAAAGCAGCACCTGCTCTTTGAAATTGCCCAGATGGACACCGATCTGGAAGTCTCCCGCACCATGCTCATGCGGGCCGCAGACGCCCTGGACACCGGCGCACCGGACACCGTCAAACTGTGCGCCATGGCCAAATTGGTGGCCACCGATGCCGGCTTCCAGGTGGCCAACCAGGCCCTTCAACTCCACGGCGGGTACGGATACCTGAGCGAGTACGGGCTGGAGAAACTGGTCAGGGACTTGCGGGTCCACCAGATCCTTGAGGGCAGCAATGAAATCATGCGCTTGATCGTGGGTCGTCTGGCCGTGGAGCGCTAAGCAATGGAGGATAGGTACATGGAGCACAATGACGTTCTACACCAGCAAACTGGCCAGCTGGGGCACCTGATTCTCAACCGCCCCGAGGCCATGAATGCGCTCAATCCGGCCATGATTTCCACCCTTGCCCAGTGCCTGGATGAGTGGGAGGCTGACGACGCCGTTTCAACAGTTCTCATTTCCGGTGCCGGTGAGCGGGGCTTGTGCGCCGGCGGGGACATCGTCTCCATCTATCACGACGCCCGTACCGGCGGGGACACCAGCGAAACGTTTTGGCGCGATGAATACCATCTCAATGCCCGCATCAAACGCTACCCAAAACCCATTGTGACGTTCATGGACGGGGTGGTGCTGGGCGGGGGTGTGGGCATTTCGGCCCACGCGTCCCACCGGATTGTCACCGAGCGCTCCCGAATTGGCATGCCGGAGACCGGGATCGGCTTCGTCCCCGATGTGGGCGGCACGTATCTGCTCTCCCGCGCCCCCGGCGAACTGGGCACCCACGCGGCCCTGACCGCTGCCATGGTCAACGGCGCCGACGCCATCGCGATGGGTCTGGCCAGCCACTTTGTGGAATCGGCGTCGCTGGCCACGCTGGTGGACGAGCTGGCCGAGCGTAACGCAAGCTCCGCCGTCGCACGCTGGGGCCAAGCCGCACCGGAGTCCGCTTTGGCGCAGCAGCGCTGGTGGATTGATGAGGCGTACGCCCCTGATCGCGTGGAGACCATCCTTGCGCGCTTGTCCCGCGTGGGCGATCCGGCGGCGGATGCAGCGGCTGCCGCGATTGCTGCGAAGTCGCCCACGGCCGTGAGTGTCGCCCTTGCGGCGCTGCGGCGGGCGCGGGCACTGGGGACTTTGGAGGAGGCGTTGAACCAGGAGTTCAGGGTCTCGTTGCGGGCACTGCGCTGGCCGGATTTTGCCGAGGGCATCCGGGCGCAGCTGGTGGACAAGGACAGGAACCCGGCCTGGTCCCCGGCAGCCCTGGCGGACGTGCCGGAAGACGTGGTGGCGGAGGCGTTTGCCAGCCTGGGTGAGCGGGAACTGGGCTTGCTGGCGCCCTAGCTGGTTTTGGCACTGAACTTTTGGCACTGATTTTTCGGCAGGGATGACAAGAAAGGAAACAACCATGAGCGAGGAATCGATGGCGGGACGTGATGCCAAGGTTGCCTTCATTGGGCTGGGGCACATGGGCGGGCCCATGGCGGCAAATTTGGTGGCTGCGGGCTATCCGGTGACCGGCTTTGATGTGGTGCCGGCAGCGCTTGCCGCGGCGCACACAGCCGGTGTCGTGGTGGCCTCATCCGCTTCCGGGGCGGCGCTCGGGGCCGATGTCATCATCACCATGCTGCCCGCCGGCAAGCATGTATTTGCCGCTTTTGAGGGGGAGGGGCCCGGCGGTGGTTTGCTGGCGGCTGCCAAACCCGGGGCGTTGTTTTTGGAATGCTCCACCATCTCGGTGGAGGACGCCCGCACGGCCCACGAGATGGTGGTGGCCAGCGGGCACCGGGGCCTGGATGCGCCGGTTTCCGGCGGTGTTGTGGGGGCCGAGGCCGGGACACTGACGTTCATGGTGGGCGGTTCCGAGGAAGATTTCGCGGCCGCCGGCCCGATCCTCGAGGTCATGGGCAGGCGCATTGTGCTGTGCGGCGGGCCCGGCTCCGGCCAGGCTGCCAAGGTGTGCAACAACATGATCCTGGGCGTGTCCATGATCGCCGTGAGTGAAGCATTTGTGCTGGGCGAAAAGTTGGGCCTGAGCCACCAGGCGTTGTTCGATGTGGCGGCCAACGCCTCCGGCCAATGTTGGTCGCTGACCACCAACTGCCCCGTCCCCGGCCCCGTTCCAACAAGCCCCGCCAACCGCGACTATCAACCCGGGTTCGCCGGTGCCCTCATGGCTAAGGACCTGGGGCTGGCCGTTGAAGCGCTCAATGCCACGGGAGTGGACGCGGTGCTGGGCAGGGCTGCCGAGGAAATCTACCGTGAATTCGCCCTAGGTGGCGGGGCCGGAACCGACTTTTCCGGCATCATCAACACCATCAGGGACGCCACCGGCGGCGTTGACTGAGGTCCACGCCGGCCTGCTCTTTGCTTTTCAAACCATGTGAACTGAACGGAACCCCTCCACCATGACCCAGCACTCCTTGATCCTGACCGAACAACACGGCCGCGTGGGACTGATAACGCTCAACCGGCCCGAGGCCCTGAACGCCCTGAGCGATGCCATGGGCCATGAAATACTGGCCGCCGCCCGTGCGTTCGACGCCGATCCCGGCATTGGTGCCATGGTCATCACCGGCTCCTCCCGCGCCTTTGCTGCCGGGGCTGACATCAAGGAGATGGCAGAAAAGTCATCCGTGGAGATGTACCAGTCCAACTGGTTCTCCGTATGGGATGAGTTGGCACGGGTCCGCACCCCCATGATTGCCGCCGTGGCGGGCCACGCCCTGGGCGGCGGTTGTGAGCTCGCCATGATTGCTGATTTCATCATTGCCGCCGACAACGCCAAGTTTGGCCAACCCGAAATCAAGTTGGGCGTGATCCCCGGCATGGGCGGTTCGCAGCGGCTCACCCGCGCCATTGGCAAGGCCAAGGCCATGGAAATGGTGCTGACGGGCCGTGTCATGGGTGCTGTGGAGGCCGAACAGGCGGGCCTAGTGGCCCGGGTGGTGCCCGTGGACTCGCTGCTGGAGGATGCGCTGGCCACGGCCGCTGTCATCGCCGGCATGTCCAAGCCCGTAGCCATGATCGCCAAGGAAGCCGTCAATGCGGCTTTCGAGACCACCCTCGCCGAAGGCGTCGTGCGCGAGCGGCGGGGCATTTACGCCTGCTTCGCCACGGAGGACCAAAAGGAAGGCATGGCGGCGTTCACCGAGAAGCGCGCCGCCGAGTTCAAGCACCGCTAAGCCGGCGCCGGAACCGGCATTTTCCGGCGACTATCCGACGCGTCGGCCGCGGGCGGCCTTTGGCGTCTCCTTTACGTCGCCTACAAAAATACCGACTCCGGCGCCTCTCATGTGGGTCGGTAGCCTCTCGAGTTGGTGTTTGGGCCAAACACATGTACTGTTGAGGACGCAACGCGGGGTGGAGCAGTTCGGTAGCTCGCCGGGCTCATAACCCGGAGGTCACAGGTTCAAATCCTGTCCCCGCAACCAGATGAGGAAAACCCTCGGCCTAACGGCCGGGGGTTTTTCGTTTTCCCGGCCCAGAGGCCCGCCAATCAGCAGCGGCCGGACACACGGATCCCGCGAGATGCCACACGAAACCGCCACGGACGTACCCTTGGAGTGAGTGATCCGCCACCCCATGAGGAGTTGCCATGTCCCGCCCGCTGACTTTCCGCCATCTGTTCGGCCCCGGCCCCAGCAATTGTTACCCGGAGGCCATTGAGGCGCTGGGCCATCCTGTGCTGGGGCACCTGGATCCGTTGTTCCTTGAGGTGCTGGACAACACCTGCGCCGGGCTGCGCCAAGTCTGGGGCACGAACAACGCCCGCACCCTGCCGCTGAGCGGGACCGGTTCGGCCGGCATGGAGGCGGCGTTCGTGAACACAGTGGGTGCCGGGGATGTTGCCGTGGTGGCCGTCAACGGACTCTTTGGTGAGCGCATGTGCGAGGTGGCGCGGCGCACCGGGGCCGAGGTGGTTCGGGTGGACCACGAATGGGGCCAGCCCATCGACCCCGAGCGTGTGGCCGCTGCTCACCCAAACCCCAAAGTCATTGCTGCAGTCCATGCAGAGACATCCACGGGCGTGCGCTCCGACATTGCCGCGCTGGGCCGGCTCAAGGGCGACGCCCTGCTCGTCACCGACGCCGTCACCTCCATCGGGGGCCTGGAACTGCTCGCCGACGACTGGGGCATCGACGTGGGCTACGCCGGCACGCAAAAATGCCTAGGCGTGGCGCCGGGCCTGTCCCCGTTCACCATTTCCGACGCCGCGTTTGAGCGACGCATCAAGGACCCGCAGTCCTGGTACCTGGATCTGGGCCTGCTCGGCGGCTACGTGGGGACTGCCAGCGGCAGCCAGCGAACGTACCACCACACGGCCCCGGTGCCCATGATTGCCAGCTTGCAGGCCGGCCTTGCCAGGGTGCTGGGGGAGGGGCTCGACGCCGTCCGGGCCCGGCACGCCACAGCAGGCCTGGCGCTCCAGGACGGTCTGGAGGAAATGGGCCTGGAACTGTTCGCTGCCGAGGGTTTCCGGCTGCCGTCGCTGACCACTGTCCGCGTGCCCGAGGGGGTTGATTCCGCCGCCGTGCGCGCCTACCTGCTGAAGAACTTCAGCATGGAAATCGGTGCCGGCGTGGGCCAATTCGCCTCTTCGGTGTGGCGCATTGGCATGATGGGCCCCAACGCCAACAACGCTTCAGTGGTGTTCGTCCTCGCGGCGCTCAAGGAAGCCATCGCGAAGGTGTAGCGGCTAAGAGCTAGGCCGGGTACAGGACTACTTCTGCGGCCTTGACCACGAAGAACACCTCGGAGCCCGGCTCGAGGACCAGCTCGGCCGTGGCCGCGGCTGAAATGTCGGCGGACAAGCGAGCTGCCCTGACCCGGATGTGATCCCCGTGCGGCTCCAGCTCGGTCACACGGACCTTAAAAACATTACGCGGGCTCCCGTGGGGCGGGGTCAGGAACACTGACACGGACGACGGCGGGAACGCGGCCATGCCGTCCTGCCCGCCCACCGATGGGGGTACCGGGGGCACGGAGCTGGGGCGTCCGGTGACCAGCACGCCGTCGTCCATGAGGAGCGAGGGACCGTTGAGGGTTCCCTGCAGCACGTTCAGGCCGGCCAGGGACGCGGCAAAGGCGCTGCGGGGGTGGGCCAGGACCGTAGAGGTGGTGCCGGACTCAACGATGCGCCCGCCATCCATCACCACTATCCGGTCCGCGAGCAGAAGGGCATCCAGCACACTGTGGGTCACGATGATCGCGCGGCGGCCGGCCAGTACGCGCTTGAGCAGGCTGCGCAGGAACGGTGCGTGGTTGACATCCAGGGCCGCCATGGGCTCATCGAGCAGCAGCAGCTCGGGGTCGGTGGCCAGTGCCCTGGCCAGGGCCACCCGTTGCGCCTGCCCGCCGGAGAGCTGGGCGGGCAGCCGGGAGGACAGCTCCATGGCGCCCACTTCGCCAAGCCAATGCCGGGCGGCTTCCCGGCTTGCCACCTTGCCCAGGCCTTGGCTGCGCGGGCCAAAGGCGACGTTGTCCAAGACGCTTAGGTGTGGAAACAGCAGGGGATCCTGGGCCAGAACGCCCAGCCCGCGTGCATGCGGTGGCAGCCAGGTGGTGCCGGGGGAGAGCTCGAACAAGGACCGCCCGTCCAGTGTGGCGTGGCCGGAATCGGGCTTGAGCAGCCCCGCCAGAACCTGAAGCACGGAGGATTTCCCCGCACCATTGGGACCCATCACGGCAACGGTTTCCGTGGGCCCCAGCGTGAGGGACACGTCCATGGTCCGGGCGGCGAGGGCGGCCCTGAACTCCAGCGTCATGACGCCGGCCCGGCCAGCAGCGCGCGAAGCGGTGATTTCGGCACGCGGTAGGTCACAGTCACCACAACGGCGGCCACGGCGATGAGCAGGAAGGACAGGGCCACAGCAGCCTCCGGATCCGTTTCTCGCTGCAGGTATATCTCCAAGGGAAGCGTGCGGGTGACGCCCTGCAAACTCCCCGCAAAGGTCAAGGTCGCACCAAATTCACCCAGGCTGCGGGCAAACGCCAACACCGCACCGGAGACCAGACCAGGCAGCACCAGGGGCAGTGTGATGCGGCGCAGGACAGTGCTGGGCCGTGCACCGAGGGTGGCGGCAACCGCCTCATACTTTTGCCCTGCCGTGCGCAGCGTGCCTTCCAGACTCAGCACCAGAAAGGGCAGGGCCACGAACGTCTGAGCCATGACAACGGCGGCCGTGGAAAACGCAATCTCAATGCCCAAAACCTGCAGGGACTGCCCCAGCAAGCCCTGCCGACCAAAGGTGTAGAGCAGCGCCAGTCCACCCACCACGGGCGGCACCACCAGGGGAAGCAAAATCAAGGCCCGCAAAACACGCTGCCCAACAAACTGCGCCCGCGCCAACACCAGAGCCAGGGGAACACCAAAAATAATGCACAGGGAAGTGCTGGCGGTGGCCGTCTTCAAGCTCAGAAGCAGCGCAGCCAGTGACGACTCCGAGCTGATAAGCGCCAGAAACTGGCCCCACTTGACTTGGGACACCATGCCCATCAGCGGCAGCAGAATGAACAAGGCACCGACTGCCGCCACCGCGTAGATCCAGCGCGGGACTGCCGTGTAGCCCCACGAACGCCGCCGCTGAGCGGCCGGCCTAGGGGGCGCCAAAGCCGGCATCCTGGAGCACCTTTTGCCCCTGCGCACCCGTCACCAGGGCGATAAATCCCTGTGCCAGCTGCCCTGCCTTGGAAGATTCGACGGCGGCAATGGGGTAATGGTTGACGGTGGGCTTGGGCAGGTCCAAGGGAATGCTCAGGACTTTTGCTCCGGCAGCCTTGGCGTCCGTGACATAGACCAGTCCGGCGTCGGCCTCCCCGGAGGTGACCTTGCCCAGGACACCTGTCACGGAAAGCTCCTCGCTGACAGGCTTGAGCATCAATCCGGCACTGGCGGCATCAGAGGTGCTGGCGGCGCCGCAGGGAACCTTGGGTGCGCAAACCACCAGTTTCACGCCCGGCTTGGCAACGTCGGCAAAGCTGTTGATGTTGGCCGGATTGCCCGGCGGCACCACAAGGGTCAGGACGTTGCTGGCAAAGTCCACAGGGGAGCCCTGGGCCAGTCCGGCATCGCTGAGCTTGGTCATGGTCGCCGTATCCGCCGAGGCGAAAACATCCGCCGGTGCGCCCTGGCTGATTTGCGTGACAAGGGTGGAGGAGCCGTCAAAGCTCAAAGAAACCTCGACCTTGGGATGCTGGGCCTGGAACTGGGCAGCCAATTCCGTGAAGGTTTCCTTCAAGGAAGCAGCGGCATAGACGTTCAGGGTGCCGGAAAGTTCCGAGACGACCGGAGTGCTGCCGGCCCCCGAGGTTGTGTCTGTCCCGGGCGGTCCTGCCGGGGCGCAGCCGGCCAGGCCCAGGGCCAGTGGGGCAAGGGCCAGCAGGGCAACCGCTGCCCCAAGGCGCAGCCTCATGCGCAGGCAGTTCGCACCCAGAACGTTCGGGCCAGCGGATTCCATGGCGAAAAGCTTCATGATTCGCTCCCTGGGTGAGGCACTTCAAGGATGACATTGGTGGATTTCACCACGGCCGTCGCCACTGAACCAGGCTCAAGTTTCAAGTCCCTGACAGCTTCGCTGCTCATGAGGGAGACCACCCGGAACGGGCCGCATTGAAGTTCCACCTGGGCCATGACCTTGTCCATGACAATGTTGGTCACCAGCCCCACAAAGCGGTTGCGGGCTGAGCTGCCGATCCCCGTGGGGTCCTGCGGCAGTTGGGCCTGCTTTTTGGCCAATGCGGCCAGCTCCACTCCATCCACCACCATGCGCCCCTGCTGGTCCTTGCTGCCGTGCAGCGTGCCGTTCTCGAGCCAGCGGCGCACGGTGTCGTCACTGACGCCCAGGAACCGGGCCGCCTCGGAAACGCGTATGAGAGTCATGACCGCAGTCTATATCCTCATTTGCGGATTGAAAGGGGTAATGGCTCCGCAAATTCGTCTCATGCGTGGCCCGGATCCTGCTACAACCCTGCCAGCCTGTCCGAGAGCGCCATGAATTCCTGGCTAACCACACGGGCTTCAGGGTGCGCGTCATGCCATGCCAGGGTCGCCCGGACGGCATCGGCGAAGCGGATCCGGGTGGTGAAAGACGGCACAAGGGACTTGATCCTGGCGTTGTCGAAGATGGCCGGATGGGACTTGTCGCCCAGCAGCCCCGGCCCCAGCTCCGGTGCGAGGGCGGCAATGCGGTCGCTGGCCACATGCACCAGCTGGGGTTCAGGCGCGCCGGCGGCCGCCGCCACACTGCGGTACACGGCGTCCCACAGCAGCACGTCGTCGGAGGTGATGGTGAATGCTTCGCCGGCCACGGGGAGGCCGAACAGCCCCACAAAGCCCACAGCGAAGTCCGCAGCATGCGTCAGGGTCCACGGAGTGGTGCCGTCACCGTGCACCACCACCGGCAAGCCTTCGCGCATGCGGTGCACATCCGTCCACCCAAAAAGCAGCGGCAGCCTGGTGTGGTCGTAGGTGGAGGACGGCCGCACCATGGTGACCGGGAATCCGTCCTCCCGGTACGCCGCCGTGAAAACGTCCTCGCAGGCAATCTTGTCCCGTGAATACTGCCAGTAGGGGTTTCGCAGCGGCGTCGATTCGGTGATGGGAAGGCGGGCCGGCGGTTTCTGGTAGGCCGATGCGGTGCTGATGAACAGGTACTGCCCGGTCCGGCCACGGAACATTTCCACGGCAGCCCGTGCCTGCTCCGGCAGGTACGTAATGAAGTCGGCAACAACGTCGAAAGTCCGGGTGCCCAAGGCTGCGGCAACGGCCGCGGTGTCCCGGGCATCAGCCACCAGGAGCTCGACGCCGGCCGGCACCGGACGCACGGAACTCGCCGCCCGGTTGAGCACCGTCACCGTGAATCCCTGTGCCACGGCGAGGGCCACGGCGTGCGAGCTGATGATTCCCGTGCCGCCCATGAACAAGACACGGGGACCGGGCACTGCAGGGCCGCCGGCCAGGGTCACCACGCGTAGTCCTCCGGCGCCGTCTTGGGGCCGGGGAAGATTTCATCGAGCCGGGCCAGGGCTGCCGCGTCCAGGGAAACCTCCAGGGCCCGCAGGCCGGCATCCAGCTGGGCGGAGGTGCGTGGCCCAATGATGGGTGCCGTCACGGCCGGTTGGTGCAGCAGCCACGCGAGCGCCACGTCTCCTGGGGCATGGCCCAGTTCCGCGGCAAATGATTCAAAGGCGGCAATGGCGTCACGTGACTTCTCCAATGCCTCGGCGGCGCGGCCCGCTAACCTGCGTACGCCGTCGGACTCCTTTTGCAAAACCCCGCCCAGCAATCCGCCGTGCAGGGGTGACCACGGGAGCAGGCCCAGCCCGTAGTGCTCGGCGGCCGGAATGACCTCCCGTTCCACGCTGCGCTGCAACAAGTTGTAGATGGACTGCTCGCTGACCAGGCCCGTGATGGGGCGGCGCGCCGCAGCCTCCTGCGCCGCGGCCAGGTGCCAGCCGGCAAAGTTGGAACTGCCCGCGTACAGGACTTTGCCCTGTTGGATGGCAACATCCATGGCCTGCCAAATCTCATCCCACGGTGTGTCCCTGTCCACGTGGTGAAATTGGTACAGGTCAATGTGGTCGGTTTGCATCCGCTTGAGACTTGCATCCAGGGCTCGGCGGATGTTCAGCGCGGACAGTTTTCCCTCATTGGGCCAATCGCCCATGTCGCCGTACAGTTTGGTGGCCAGCACCGTCCGTTCACGCCGCCCGCCGCCCTGGGCAAACCAGCGGCCAAGGATCTCCTCGGTCCAGCCGCGGCGCCCGGAGCCGCCGTAGGCGTTGGCCGTGTCAAAGAAGTTCAGCCCGGCCCCGTGCGCCTGATCCATGATGGCGTGGGCGTCGGCTTCCTCGGTGTGCGGACCAAAATTCATGGTGCCCAGGCACAGCTTGGATACTGACAGGCCGCTGCGGCCCAAATGTGAGTACAACATGCTCAGGTGGTTTCTTCGCTGGAGTTGGAAAGCGGATGGCTCAAGGGTGTGGAACTCTCGCCCCACGAGGAGAGCAGTTTGAGTGCGTCCAGGGTGGGGGAGCCGTTCTTGGCCGTGTAGATGCGCAGGCTCTGATCGGGATCGTCGGGTAATAACAGGTGCTCAAAGTCAATGTCCACGTCCCCCACCACGCCGTGGTGCAGGCCTAGGGTGCCGGAGGATTTGCGGGTCACCGTGTGCCGCGCCCACCACTGGCGGAATTCCTCACTGTTGACGGCAAGTTCGCCCACGAGCGCCGTGGCCGCGGGGTCTCCCGGGTGCCGGCCAATGTCGGCACGCAACGTGGCCACGGCATCCGAGGCTGCCGCGTGCCAGTCCCGGAACAGGACCCGTGCGGCCGGGTCAAGCATGATCCACCGCGTGTAGTTGCGCTGCTCCCGCGCCATGGCGGGGAAGTCGGCAAAGAGCAGGCGGGCCATGCGGTTACTCGCCAGCACGTCAGTTCGCCGTCCCAGCACGACGGCGGGCACGTCACCTACCGCGTCCAACAGCTGGCGCATCGAGGCGCGCACCCGCTGGGCCGGGGGCGGGTTGGTGGCCTGCCCTCCACAGTTCTCCAGGAGGTCGAACATGTGGGCGGATTCGGCGTCGTTCAATTGCAGGGCGCGGGCCACCGACGTCAGCACGGAGCGGGACGGGTGGATGTTGCGGCCCTGCTCAAGCCGCGTGTAGTAGTCGGTGGACACGTCCGCCAGCCGGGCCACCTCCTCGCGGCGCAACCCCGGAACACGGCGGCTTGTGAGGTTGGCCCCCGGCTCCGGCTGCAGCCGGGACCGCATGGCGGAGAGGAACCTGCCGAATTCAATGCTTTGACCCATGCACCCATTCTGCCCCGGCCAGCAGGCGCAATCTAGCACCAGGGTAGGCCTGCTGGTCCTAGGATGGTTTCACACACCCCCGGCGCCGCCTGCGCCGGGCATGCGGGCATAGGCTGTTAAAAAACCGCACGGTTGAAGAAATGTGAAGGAAAGGAACCACTCTCGTGACTGAATATAAAAACATCGCCGCCATTCCGGAGCTGACCCTGAACAACGGGGTGACCATCCCGCAGCTCGGCTTCGGTGTCTTCCAAATACCGCCGGAAGAAACCCGGGTGGCCGTCACGCAAGCCCTGGACGCGGGCTACCGGCACATTGACACGGCCGCGGCGTACCGCAACGAGTCCGGTGTTGGTGCGGCCATTGCCCATTCAGGACTGGCCCGTGAAGATCTGTTCATCACCACCAAGCTGCGCAACGGGGAACAGGGCAGTCCGCGCGCAGCCTTCGAGGCCAGCCGGAAGGCGCTCGGCGTGGACTGGGTTGACCTGTACCTGATCCACTGGCCAGTGCCCTCGCAGGGTCTGTACACCCAGGCTTGGAAGGAGCTTGAATCTCTCTATGCTCAGGGCCTGATCCGCGCGATTGGGGTTTCCAATTTCCTGCCGGAGCATCTTGATGAGCTGTTGTCCAAGTCAACGGTGATCCCGGCCGTGAACCAGATCGAGGCGCACCCCACCTTTCAACAGGCCGGGCTGGCGCAGAAGAGCCGCAGCCATGGCATGGCCGTTGAGGCTTACAGCCCGCTGGGCCAGGGTCGCGACCTTGAGAACCAGGTTGTTGCCGAGCTGGCGGCCCAGTACGGCGCTACGCCCGCTCAAGTGGTGCTGGCCTGGCACCTGGGTCTGGGCAATATTGTGATCCCCAAAACTGTCTCGCCGGAGCGCATGCGTGAAAACCTGGCTGCTGCACAGATCAAGCTCAGTGGCCCGGATTTGGCCCGGATCTCGGCGCTGGAGTCCGGCACGCGCATTGGCGCGGACCCGGCCCTGGCAGCATTCACCCAGCTCTAACAACAAAAAAAGGGGGCCACATCGCCTAGCGATGCGGCCCCCTTCGCGCCGCCTAGAGGTTGTCGAACTCCGACTCATCCAGTTTTGTGGGGGCCGCAATCGCGGCCGCCGTCGGTGTGCCGCCAGCCTTCAGGGCTGCCAGACGGGCTTCCACCTCTGTCTGCTCACCCAAGTCCTCCAGGGAGTTGAACTGGGCGTCCAGGCTGGAAGCGGCAAGCTCATTCTGTCCGCGGACTTTAGATTCTTCCCGACGAATCTTCTCTTCGAAGCGGCTGACTTCGCTGGTGGGATCCATGATGTCGATGCTCTTGAGCGCATCGTTGACCTGGGTCTGAGCGGCGGCAGTCTTGGACCGGGCAATGAGCTCGTTGCGCTTGTTGGCCAGCTCGTTGAGCTTGCCCTCCATTTGGGTCAGGCCGGTCTTGAGCTTGTCCACAACCTCGTTCTGGGCGGCGATGGTGGGCTCTGCGGAGCGGGCCTCGTTCTCGGCGGTGATTTGGCGCTGCAGGGCAACCTTTGCCAGATTGTCGAACTTCTGCGCGTCGGTTGCATTGCCGGCGCCACGGAATTCGTCGGCCTTTCGGCTGGCGGCGAGTGCCTTCGAGCCCCAGTCCTGGGAAGCCTTGACGTCCTCGTTGTAGTCGTCTTCGAGCATGCGCAGGTTGCCAATGGTCTGGGCAACAGCGCCTTGAGCTTCGGTGATGTTGGCCTTGTAGTCGCGCACCATCTGGTCAAGCATCTTCTGCGGATCTTCAGCCGAATCCAGCAACGCATTAATGTTGGCCTTGGCCAGCTGTGCGATCCGACCAAAAATTGACTGCTTTGCCATTCTTTTCCCCTTATTGTGCTGTTGTACATCCAATAAAACGTGAACAGGTCGTGCCAGAAGTGCCCGGTAAAGATTCGAGCCTATGGTGCCTTCCCTCATTCTTGCCACAAGTTACTCTCCAGTGCAATGCCATCATGGCACGACGCCGGATTCCCCAGCCGGTGCCGCCCGTAGTGTTGCGCGGTGGGCAAACCCTGCAAGGGGCGGGGGCAGGCTAGAAGTTGCCGCCGCTTCCACCGAAGCCGCCACCGCCGCCTCCACCGCCTCCACCGAACCCGCCGCCGCCTCCACCACCGAACCCGCCACCGCCAAAACCGCCGCCGCCTCCGCCGGAGAGCAAGCCACCAATGATGCCGCCAAGAATTGCCCCGCCCATGCCGCCGCCCATGGAACCACCGCCACCTCCACGACCGCCGCCACTAAAACTGTCAACGTCATTTTGGGCGTATTGGATGGCTTGTTTGGCCAGTTCCTGGGCCTGTTGTGCGTAGGTCAAGGCGTTGCTGGGGTCCGATTCAGAAATGGAGAGTGCGTAGTCAAAGTTTCGCTCAGCCTCGGACAATCGTGTCCGGGCAGCGGATCCAACACCTCCACGGCGGGCTGCAATAAAGTCCTTGGCTGTGGCGATCGTGGCTTGTGCGCCAGCCAGGGTTTGTTGCAGGGCTGCCTGGGCCCGCAAGGATTGCTGCTGTTGGTCGCGGATGCCAGTCAGCAACTCATCGAGCTGGCCGTGGGCCGATTCTACGGCAGTCATCATGGCGAGCGGATCGGGCTTCCCGCTTGCCTTTTGCCTGCGCACATCGTTGAGAACTCCCTCCGCCGCTTGGACGGTGGGGGCGTAGCGGGCAAATTCCTGGGTTCCCACCATGGCCCTGGCTTGCTCCAGGTCGCTTAGGGCTGCCGGAAGGGCCGTTTCCAGCGTCTTTGCGGCGTCCCTTATGGCTGCCTCAGTTTTGGTGATTGCCTCAAGCAAAACACCTGACTGCAACAGACTTTCCTCCGCAGCTTTCACGGAAACGGCTGCAGCAGCGCTCTGCCCGGCCGCAAGCTTGGCGTCAGCGTCGGTGGCCGCCGTGTCCACAAAATCAAGGCGCTCCTTGGCCTGTGCCACATTGTCCCGCACCGGGGCCACAGCCGAATCGGAATATTGCGCGGTCAGGGCGGCCAATTTTTGTTCAGCCGATGCCACAGCTGTTCTGGCCTCCCCGGCTTGGGTGCGGATGCTGCTCAGCACCGCTGGTGCAGTTCGCTCCAGCTCACGTAATTCGTCAAAGGCGGCCTTTTCGGCGTTCAAGGCCGCATTGGCATCTTCGCTGCGCCTGATGATTTCACCCAACCACTGCCGCTGCTGCTCTATGGTGTCGGGAATTTCATCATCGAGTTGCTGCTGGAGTTTGAAGGACTCGGAGAGGTGCGCCTTGGCGCTGTCCAAGGCAGCCTGGAAGGGTTTGACGGCCTCATCGCCGTACGATGCCTGGGCGAAACCAATTTCGTGCTCACTGGTGTTGATGGCGTCGTCGGCGGCAATCAACAGCGATCCGGCCTTTGACCTCAGCTCGGCAATGGACATGCCGGCATGGGGATCCAGGGGTTTCCCGTCGGGCCCGAAGCCCTGGGCAGTGGCCTCAGCGGCCGCCTTCTTGCGTTTGTTGCGAATGTACAGGGCCGTGCCCGCGCCGCCAACCACCACGACGCCGCCAATGCCCAGGGCCACCAGGCCGCCAGTGGGGTCCGGGACGTTGCCCTTGCCGCCGCCGGCGGCGTCGCCCAAGGCGCCCGCTGCATCAATGGCTGCCTGCGCCCAATTGCTGGCTGCCAGCTGGGGCTTGATGGCGCTGGCTTGAATGTTTTGGTTCTTGTCGTCAGGAATCACTGATTTGTCAGCCAGGAGTGCATATTTCCTGTCCTTGACGGCCACCACCAGCAGGGCGTCGTTGGCGCCCAGCTGCTTGGTGTTGGCCACCTCGGTGCCCCAGGCCTCGCCGCTGAGGCTGTCAAAGGAGTCCACGTACACAACAAAGAACGTCAGTCCGTGGTCTTGGGCCAGCTTGTCAATGGCGGATTGGACCTTTGCCTTGTCATTGCCCAGCACATTGGCGTTGTCAACGATGAACGTGCCCGCCGGAATGCTCACAGGGGGTTCAGCCTGGGCAATCCCGGCGGGGACCAGCAGGAAAGCCAGCAATGCCAATGCTGCTAGAAATGGAGAAAATACCTTCAACCGTGAAAACATCGCTCACCTTTTGACGTTGGGCCTTGGTGTGGTTCGGCCTTAATACTTCACACGATACTATGGGGCCGTTTTGTTTGGCGTCCACGATCTTTCGCTCAACGGAAAACTCTGTGAGTCAAGGAGATTGAGCCATAATGGTGCTAGACGAACCTTCACAGCTACCTTCCAGCGAACGCTCGTCAAGACACCAGCCGCGGGCGAGATGATGAAACTCAAGCAAGGAATTAGTCATATGAGATTTCAACGAAGGGACAGCTGATGAACGAGAACAACGGCGAGACCACCAGCCACAACGACGGCCAGCACGAGGGATCGCCCCAGGGTTCACAGCAGTTTCCGGCCGCTGGCCAGCCGCAGGACGCCCACAGCGGGCAGAGTGAAACACCTGCATCTGCGCCCGATGCCGTAGCAGGCGATGCCCCGGCAGCTGCCACCGTGGAAACTTCGCAGCCGACAACCCCACAGCCACCAGCAGCGCAGCCGACTCAGCCCATCGCTGCCCAGCAAAGGGATGCCCAGCAAAGCGCTGCCGTGCCTGCGCAGCCGTACGGAGAATCTGCCGAGAACACGCTGTCTGCCGGAGCGCCGAACCACGACTACCCCGCATACAACGCCCCTGCACAGGGAGCCCACGCTGCAACCCCTGCAACCCCGGAAGCGCCGGCAACGCAGGGAGCCCAGGCCCCCTACAGAGCCCCGTCTGCGAGCGTCCATGCCAGCGCGTCGGCAGCGGAAAATCCCACGGAGCGCATTCCCGCTCCCACAGGCCAGCAGGGCACCGGCAACTGGGGAACGCCCAACGCCACTGAGCCCATCCCGATGAACTTTGCGGCAGCGGGAACCGGAACCCCCGGCGGCCATGAGCAGGGCAACAACAGCCACGGTGCGGGGCACGCGGGACCGGGGTACCCGGCGTCGAACGCGTACCCGCACACCTTGGCGCCGGCCGTCACCGCCACCCCCAAGGAACGCAAAAAGGTGGGCATGGGGTTGTTTGCCTCCAGCGTCTTGGCCGCAGCCTTGGTGGGCGGCCTGGTGGCAGGCGGCACCATGTTCCTGGTCGACCAGAGCGGCAACAACACGGTTGCCGGGTCCAACCAGCAGAGCTCCCCGCTAGTGATCAACAACCCCAACTCGGTCAATGAGGTCAGCGCTGCGGCCGCCAAGGCTATGCCCTCGGTGGTCACAATCTCCGCCACGAGCGGCACCTCCGGCGGAACGGGTTCTGGCATCATCTTGAGCACGGACGGGTACATTCTCACGAACACCCACGTGGTGACCCTTGACGGTGCCGCAGCCCATGCAGCCATTGAGGTTCAGACCAGCGACAACAAGGTTTACAAGGGCACCATTGTGGGCACCGACCCGCTCTCCGACCTGGCTGTTATCAAGATTGACGCCCCCAACCTGGTCCCGGCCGCTTTGGGCGATTCCAGCAAGATCAATGTTGGTGACTCAGTGATAGCCATCGGTTCCCCGCTGGGGCTGAACGGCACTGTCACGGACGGCATTGTGTCCACCCTCAACAGGACCATCCAGGTGGCTTCCTCGGCGGTTCCGGAAACGCCCAGTGACTCTTCCGAGGACCCGTCCGACGGCGGCAACGGCTTCCGTTTCTCCCCTCCGGGCGGCGAGCAGAGCAATACCGCAGCCCAGGGCACCGTGAACTTGAATGTCATCCAGACCGATGCTGCCATCAACCCCGGTAACTCCGGTGGTGCCCTGGTGAACACCGAGGGGCAGATCATCGGCGTCAACGTGGCTATCGCCTCAACAGGCAGCGCAGACAGCTCTAGCAGCCAGAGCGGCAACATCGGCGTGGGCTTCTCCATCCCGATCGATCATGCCAAGCGGGTGGCCGAGGAGATCATCAAATCGGGCAAGGCCTCACACGGCCAGTTGGGCGTCTCGGTGGCTGGTACATCCTCCACGGGCAGCAACAGTTCCTTCTCCACCGGGGCCACGGTGGCCGACGTGACTGCCGGCACCGCAGCAGCCAAGGCCGGATTGCAAAAGGGCGATGTCATTACAAAACTGGGAGAGCGCACCATCAGCGACCCAGCGGATCTGACAGCTGCCGTGCGTGAGCAGGCAGGCGGAGCAACCGTGAAGGTTGACTTCACCCGTGGCGGCAAGTCCCAGTCCGTGGACGTCACCTTGGACACCATGACTGCCAGCTAAGTCACGAGCACAGCAAAAAGTCCCCATCCGGACGCCTGAAGTTCCGGGCAGCACCGGGTGGGGACTTTTTGTTTGCACTGTTCTGCGTTGAATCCGCGGTGGGTTTGCCGCAGAACAGGACGTTGACGCCGTCGTCCATGGTGCAGCCACAGTGGTTGTTCGCCACGAGTAAAGAATCGACCCAGGAAATTCCGGCTCTGGGCTGGCACGAACTATGCTGTGGGAGTAGGCCAAGGGCGAACTCGCGGCACCCACCCCACTGGGAAAGGGTGGCGCGCAACCATCCGTCCATGACACAAAGGACAGCAGTGGAAAACTCAGCACTGAACATTGTGGTACTGGTGAAGTATGTGCCAGATGCGCAATTTGACCGCCACCTCACAGGCGACTCACACACGATTGACCGCAACGAGAGCATCCTTTCCGAACTGGATGAATACGCCCTGGAAGCTGCGCTGGCATTGACCGATGCCCGCGGCGGCGCCAAGGGCGGCAATGTTGTCACGGCGCTGACACTGGGCCCGGCATCGGCCGCGGCAGCAGTGAAAAAGTCGCTGCAGATCGGCGCCACACAAGGGCTGCACGTCAGCGACGAGGCACTTGCCGGTTCCGATGCTTCAGCCACTTCATTGGCCCTGGCAGCAGCCATCAACAGCCTTGGCCCGGTGGATTTGGTCATCACCGGCATGGCCTCCACCGATGGTGAAACCTCCATTGTTCCGGCCCAGCTGGCTGCCCGCCTGGGCCTGGCCCAAATCACCTTCGCCTCTGCGCTGGATGTTGACGGCAACACTGTCACCGCCCGCCGCGACGGCGATGACTTCTCCGAAGAGATTCAGGCCACACTGCCTGCACTGGTCTCGGTCACGGACCAGGCCAATGAACCGCGCTACCCCAACTTCAAGGGCATTATTGCCGCGAAGAAGAAGAAGGTGACAACCGTGTCCCTGGCGGATCTGGGCCTGGCTCCCTCCGCCGTCGGCCATGCCGGTTCACTGACGCAGGTCACGGCCGCAGCCGAGCGCCCCGCGCGCACAGCTGGCACCATCATCACCGATTCAGGCGATGCCGGCATCCAATTAGTTGACTTCCTGGCCGCGCAGAAACTGATCTAAGGACCTCTTCATGACTGCAATTGTTGTTTATATTGATCAGCTCGCCGCCCCCGGCAAGCTCTCCAACACGGTGCACCAGCTGCTGACCTTGGCCCGTGGCGCAGGCGAGCCAGTGGCCGTTGTGGCCGGGCCGGTGAGTGCCGAGGTGCTGGCCGAGCTGGGTGCCTACGGCGTGGGCCGCGTGCTGCATTCGGAGCAGGCCGAGCTGGGGGACTATCTCGTGGCTCCCCAGGCCGACCTGGTGGCCCAGGCCGCTGCTGCCGTTTCCGCCAGCGCAGTTCTGGTGGACAACGGTGCCGCTGGCAAGGAAATCGCAGCCCGTGCAGGTGTCGCCCTGAACGCCGGCGTCATCACCGATGCCGTCTCCGTGACGTACGACGGCGGCGCTCTCGTTGCGCACAAATCCGTCCTCGCGGGGTCCTACACTGTGGAGGCACGGGCCACCTCGGCCGTTGCCGTCATCAGCGTCAAGGCCCACAGCGTGGAAGCCGCCGTGGCAGCGGCTCCCAGCGCTCCCGCGCTCGAGCTGGTGGACGTGGCCTTTGCGCCGGCAAGCCTGGCAGCCCGCGTGATCTCACGCACACCGCGTGCAGCATCCGGGCGGCCGGATCTGGAAGACGCCCGCATTGTTGTTGCAGGCGGCCGCGGCGTTGACGGCGACTTCACACCCATTGAGGAGCTTGCCGACGTTTTGGGTGCGGCCGTGGGCGCATCACGCGCAGCAACCGATGCCGGCTGGATCTCGCACGCCTCGCAGGTGGGACAGACGGGCAAGAAGGTTTCCCCGCAGCTGTACATCTCGGTGGGCATTTCCGGTGCCATCCAGCAGAAGGCCGGCATGCAGACCTCAAAGCTCATTGTGGCTGTTAACAAGGACGCGGAATCGCCCATCTTTGAGATTGCCGACTTTGGCATTGTGGGAGACCTGTTCAAGGTACTGCCGCAGGCTGTGGAAGAAATCAAGAAGCGCCGAGGCTAGTCCCCACCGGCTCTCCGTAAAAAATGCCGCCGTTCCCGCATTTTGCCACCGCTATACCGGCGGCAAAATGAGGGAGCGACGGCATTTTTGGCGCAGCGGTCCGCGATGTTCGGTCGTCGGTTACCGGGGGACGGACGCGGTGGCGATCAGCGCATCAGAGTTCATCTCGATGCGCGGGCCCACTGATTGGATGAAGTCCCGGCGAACCCTGGCAATCGCCTCGGGGTCGCGGGGGAGCAGGGTGCGCCAGCCGCTGCCCATGACCAGGTTCCAGGCCATGGCGTCATCAACCGTCAGCGTCAGCGGATGTGTGGTGACGGAGACGTCTTCCAGACCGCGTTCACCCAACCAGGTGGTCAGTGATTCCACCGAGGCCACGCGTGCCATGTTCACGTTGGCTTCCGGAACCACGCCCGCCAGGCGGGGCCGTTCCTTGATGGCCGCCTCAAGGATGCGTCCGGCGAAGGGCTCCAAGGCGCCCTCAACCCAGGTGCTGGTCACGAGCCTGCCGCCGGGGCGGAGCATGGAGGCAAGGTGCTCAATGCCGGCCTCCATGTCGGCAAAGAAGAACATGCTGTAGGAGCAAAGCACCGCGTCGAAGGTGCGGTGTCCGCGCCAGGCGGTGACGTCGGCCTCTGTCAGCGTGGTGTTGAGAATGCCCCGCTCGGCCAGATTTGCTGCGGCCATGCGCAAGAGTCCGGTGGAAAGATCCACAGCGTCAACAGTTCCGGTGGGGCCCACCGCGAGGGCAGCCGGGATGGTGGCAGCACCGGTTCCGCAGCAAGCATCCAGCACTTTTTCCCCTGGTTTCAAAACGGCTGCCGCAACAACGTCGCGACCCATGGGGTCCCAGAGTTTGTCCGACCACGCCTCGAATTGCAGCGCTCCGTCAGTGAACGCCAAGCCAGGATCGCGAGCGGACATGCATACCTCCAGTTGATGAAATAAGTCAGCCAGGAATCTGGCGGTGAGTCTCAGGCTTGGATTTGTGCCCCGGCAAAATCGTTCTGGCGCCACGCCTCGAAAATGGCAATGGAGGCGGCATTGGCCAGGTTCAAGGACCGCAGCGAGGGCATCATGGGCAAACGGACCCGCGAGGTCACCAGCGGATCGTGCTTCACGTCCTCGGGCAGCCCGTCAGATTCGCGGCCAAACATCAGCACATCCCCGGGCTGGTAGGCGATGTCTGTGTAGTTCACTTCGCCATCGGAGGTGAAAGCGTAGACCCGCTCCGGCGCCAGGGCCAGCCACGCGGCCTCCAAGGTTTTGTGCACCGTCACCACTGCCAGGTCATGATAATCCAGACCGGCCCGGCGCAACTTCGCGTCAGAGAAGTCAAAACCCAAGGGTTCAACAAGGTGCAGTTCGGCGCCGGTAATGGCCGCCAATCGGATGGCATTGCCAGTATTGCCGGGGATCTCTGGCGTCAGGAAAAGGATGCGAAACACGCTGTTCATCCTACAGCCAAACACTTGGACGGCCAGCTCGCCGTTGAACCCTTCAGGGTAGTGTTGCGTTGCCAGTGGGTCAGTACATGCCGCCCAGGAGCCTGGCCAGGACCTGCAGGTCAACCACATTGGGGTTTGGCCCAGATGCCAGGAACTGCTTCACTTCACGGACAAAACGGGCTGCGTTGGCAATGTTGAGGATGTTTGAGCCGTCTGGGTCGGTGCCTCGGGCATAGTCGATGACGGGTTCAAAGAGGCTTCCCGTGCTGCTGTGCACGCACACCCAGGCGGTGACGTTGCATTCCGGGAACAACTCCTGGAATTGGCGAGTGGCAGGAATCAGCTGCGGCGGTGCCGCCACCTTGTTGCCGTGCACCAGCGCCCCGCCATCCCAACGGAAGGCGCCGTCGGGCACCAGCATGGATCCTACAATGGCAATCCTGTAGCCGGAGATCAGCACATGGTCCAAGTAGCCGTTGCTAAAAGGCGCATTGAGACCATTGATCAGGCGCGCTGCAGGAATACCCGGCATTACCTGCTGCATGATCAGCTGCGCCGTGCGGGCTTCGCGGGCCAGCCGTGAAGCAGCGCCAAACACTCCGCGCTTTCGCGGCGCACCGTGGACGGGCTGCGCCGCCGTGGTGCGGGGCAGTAAGGGCATTTCACCGTCGGCGAGGCTTTCATAGGCGGGCACATACATGGCCGGATCTCCAGCTGTGCGGCGTTCGGCAGGTTTGCGCCGCGTATGGAAGCCGGGAGTTTCGCCGTCGGAAGCGGAAGCGGTGGGGCGGGCAGAGGATCCGCCGGGGTATGTGGCGCCGGTGCCCCTGCGCCCCGGAGTACCTTGGCTTGCATAGGACCTGTCGTACGTTTGGCGGCGTACCGGATCCACCAGGACCTCGTAGGCTTCGGTGACTTGGCGGAACAACGCCGGATCCCCGCCCCTGTCGGGGTGCGAAATCCTGGCAGCCTTGCGGTAGGCGATTTTGATGTCGCGTTCGGTGGCTGTGGGCGCAAGTCCCAGGACTTGATAGTGCGTGAGGAATTTTGCGCTCACTTCTGGCCTTTCCCTTGCCTGGCTGTGCCGGAAGATCAGTCTATCCGCCAGCCAAGAAGCCAATTCCGTGCATCGGTGCGCGCACTGTCATAATTGCTCTTGCCATGAAGACTTCTCTCACGCCCCCGCAGCCCAGCGCCCCCGCAGCGCTGTCCATAGCCGTGGCCATCAATCCGCGCGCTGCCTTTGGCGGCCGGGGCAGGAATACCCCCGGCCAGGCGGGGGACATGGTGGTGGCGCGCCTGCGCAGCGCCGGCCATGTGGTGAGTGTGTTGCGCCGCCGCGACTACAAAGCATTGCAGGAAGCTGTCGACGCCGAGATCGCCACAGGTGCCCAGGCCCTGGTGGTGGTGGGTGGTGACGGCATGGTCCACCTCGGCGTGAACGCCCTGGCTGGCAAGACAATACCCCTGGGCATTGTCCCTGCAGGGACCGGCAACGATGCTGCCCGCGGACTGGGCCTTGACCCGAACGATCCCGAAGCCGCCGTCGAACGTTTCCTGAAAGCCTGCCAGAGTGCGCCCTGGAGTGTGGACCTGGGCCGGATTGAGCGTGCCGGGCAGGGGCCTGTCTGGTTCATGTGCGCCCTCTCGGCAGGCTTTGATGCGCTGGTCAATGAGCGCGCCAATGGCTGGCGGTGGCCGCGCGGGCCCATGCGCTACAACCTGGCGATCCTGCGCGAGCTGGTTACCTTGAAACCCCTGCACTATTCGCTGGTGGTGGACGGTGCGGTGCGCCAGCAAAAGGCTGTGCTGATCTCCGTTTCCAACGGCATTTCCATTGGCGGGGGCATGAAGATCACCCCCGATGCCAAGTACGACGACGGACTGCTGGATTTGTTTGTTGTCTCGCCGGTGTCGCGGCTGACGTTCCTGCGCATCTACCCGCTGGTCTTCTCCGGCCAGCACACGTCCCACCCCCTGGTGAGCATTGAGCGGGTCAAGGAGGTCAGCATGGCATCTGCGGGTTTGGTGGCGTATGCCGACGGTGAGCGGATGGGGCCGCTGCCGGCAACCATCAAGGTGGACGCCGGTGCCTTGCAACTCTGGGTTTAGCCGGGCCGCAGCCGGCACATAGGTACAGTTAAAGGTGTGAATCGAAGGAGCAGAAGTGTGAAGCAAGTGGTGGCTGCCGTGGGTGTTGCCGCAATGGCGCTCGCAGCGTTGAGCGGCTGCACCATTGCTGTGCCATCGCCAACTGCTCCCACCGTTGCCCAAAGCCCCGCTCCGCCCAGCTTCGCCCCGCCCACCATTGTTGCCGGACACGATGCCGCCGCAGTGGCAGCGGCGCCCATGACTTTTGCCGCCGGCACTGCACTCCGGGCGAGTGTGCCGGTTGAATTTAGTGACATTCTGGGCCAGCCGCCGCAGGACTATGCAGAGACGCCGGGTCCACCACAATGGAAACTGCTTAAGAAGAACATGGCAGGGCAGACGCAGTACAGCAACGCCGCCGGCTGCAAAGCCGCCTATTGGGTGACCACACATCAAGGCCCGCTCATCACCATGGGCGATGATAAAGGCTCCACATTTGAGCTGATGAAGTACCTGATTCCCTCGGTCCTGCCCGACTCGCTGACGGAGACCACACTCCCTTGGGTTGCCGAAGCAGGCACCAAGGGACCCGGCATCACCTTCCTGCGGCACAACACCAAGGGCGCCGAAGGCGTCATGGCCAGCAGTGTGTGGGCGCGCATGCTGGGCACGGCCGATACTGCCCTCATGGTGACGCTGGCTTGCCCCAATGATGAGTTGCTGGCGTCCACCACACCGGAACTTATGGCGAAGTTGTCGGTGGCTCCGCCGTCGAACTAGCGCTGCGGATGTAGCGCAGGAACAGCATGGAATCGGCCTTGAGGATGCTGTCCAAGGTCATGCTCCGGGGAAGATGGCCGCCGATCCCGTGGGCAATGCGCCCGGCCGGTCCGCCCACCAGCAGCGGCGACACCGTCAGGCGCAGCTCATCCACTTTGTCGGCGGCGGCAAAGGTGCCCAGCAGGGTTGGCCCGCCCTCGGAGTGGATTCGGTGGAGGCCGTGCGCGCCCAGTTCAGCAATCAAGAGCTCAACGTCCAGTGAGTCTTTGCCCACCGTGATGATGTCAGCCACCTGGGCAAGCGCCTGGCGTGGACCGTCCGGGGCGGACTCCAGGGTCAAAATCAGCGGCCTGACAGGAGCGTTGGTGAACACCTCCAACGCCGGATCCAGATTCAGGGTGCCGGAGACAATGGCCAGCGGCGGGTGGGCCGGTAGCCCGTTCATGGTGCGCCACTGCTGGGCTTGGGGGCTGAGCAACTCCCCGCCGTAGCCTTCAGCCCTGACGGTTTGCGCACCCACCAGGATTACGTGCGCGTTGTGGCGCAGCTGAGTGAAAATACGTTGGTCCACGCTATTGCCCAGCTGCCCCGAGAGTCCGTCCACCGTGGCTGCCCCGTCAAGGCTGGAAACAAAATTAAAGCTCACCCACGGGGTGGACCCGGCGCCGGCAGGAACGGCAAGAAGTTCAGCGTCCAGATCGTTCTCGGAGAGGACCGCAGCATCGGGAAAGATCCGCTCAATCATGGTTTTTTCCTCCTGGGACAGGCGTGGTCAGGACGTTGCCGGCGTGGAGGGGTGGGCCGGCACATTGACCTCGCCCATGTTGTGAACAAGGTAGGCAGGTTCCCGCCAGCCCAGCACCGCCTCCGTCATGCGGATGGCTGAATTGGCTGCAGCCACATTGTGCATGCGCAGGATCCGGGCGCCACCGAGTATGCAGATGACTCCCGTGGCCAGGGAGCCTTCCAGTCGTTCTGTTTTGCTTTGGTCAAGTGTCTCGCCAATGAAGTCCTTGTTGGACACCGCAGCCAGTGCCGGGAAGCCCAATGCGGCAATTTCGTTGAAACGCTTGGTGATTTCCAGCGTGTGCAGCGTGTTCTTGTTTAGGTCGTGCCCGGGGTCAATGATGATCTTCTCGGCGGGGACACCGAGTGAGATGGCCAACTCCACTTTCTGCGCCAGGAACGCCGCCACCTCGGCCACCACGTCGTCATAATGTGGGCGCGGATAAGTGGTGCGTGGCTTGGCCAGTGAATGAGTGATGACCAGGTGGGCCCCGGACTCGGCAACCACGGAGGCGATTTCGGGGTTGGCCAGGCCTGTGGTGTCGTTGATGACTGTTGCTCCGGCGGCAATGCTGCGCGCAGCGACTTCAGGCAAGAACGTGTCAACGGAAATGATGACATCACTGGCCGCGGCAACGGCGGCTATCACCGGGACCACGCGGTCGCTTTCTTCTTCCACGCTCAGGGCCGGGCCGGGCGCAAAGGGCACGCCGCCAATGTCCACCCAGTCAGCACCCTGGGCCACGGCTGCCAGGGAAGCGGCCACCGCAGCGTCCAGGGCAAAGGTGGCTCCGCCGTCGTAAAAGGAATCAGGGGTGCGGTTGATGATGGCCATGAGCGCCACCTGCCGGCTGAAATCCAGCGTTCGCGTGCCAAAGTGGTGAACCGGGTGCAGGAGCGGGGGCGTGTAAAACGGGGTTGCTGTGGTCCGGTCCGAAGTCATCATACTCATCATCAAATATCCTCCAGCGGGGTTTGCGGGTCAGCCAGGGCCCGCGTGTCGATAATGCGCCGTGAGGCTATCAACGCCTTGATGGCATCTTGGACATCCCACACGTTGACGTTCATGCCCGCCACCACGCGTCCCTCAAGGACCCAGAAGGCAATGAATGCGCGCTTTTCCAGGCTTCCGCGGACCACCAGCTCGGCGTCCTTGGTGAGTGCGCCGAAGCCGGAGTACTCCATGCCCAGGTCAAATTGGTCGGTGTAAAAGTACGGGATGTCATCGAGCACAGCATCTTGGCCCAGCATGGACTGGGCCGCGACCTTGCCGCTGGCAATGGCGTTGGCCCAGTGCTCGGAGCGGGCATGGGCGCCCGTGAACGGGTGCAGGGAATTGGCCACGTCCCCTGCGGCGAACACATCGGGGTCGGAAGTTTGCAGGGCGGCGGAAACCTCAATGCCGTTGTTGATGGTGAGCCCGGCAGCCTGGGCCAGCTCAGTGTTGGGGACAACACCCACGGCCACAATCACCACATCCGCCGGCAGCGTCACACCTGTCGTGGTCAGCACCGAGCTGACGTGGCCGTGCGTGCCCTGAATCTCGGCGGCGCTGGCGGGCAGCAAAAACTGCACGCCGGCTTCCTGATGCCTGTCGGCGAACACAGTCCCCAGCTCATTGCCAATGGCCACCGAGAGTGGCACATCCTCCAGTCCGAGCAAGGCCACATGGTTGCCCAATTCGGTGGCCGTGGCAGCAATCTCCATGCCAATCCAGCCCGAGCCGACCATGACAACGTTTTTGCCGCCGCCGGTCAACAGGTCCTTCAGCGCCAGGCTGTCAGCCTTGGTCCGGAAGGTATGCACGCCCTTAAGGTCGACGCCGGGAAAGGAGATGTGGCGCGGCTCGGCACCTGTGGCGATGAGCGCCTTGGCATACGCCACAGTGGTGCCATTGCTCAAGGTGACCGTGTGGGCCTGCGGGTCCAGTGCCGTTGCGGTGGTGCCGGTGAGCAGTGTGATGTTGTGGTCCGGGTACCAGCTGGCGGGCAGGGGGAGCAAGGCGTCTCCTCCCTCCTTCCCGGCCAGGAATCCTTTGGACAAGGGAGGGCGCTGGTAGGGGATTTCCGTCTCCTGCGCCACGAGGGTGATTGTCCCGGCGTAGCCTTCCTTGCGCAGGGTTTCCGCGGCCGTGGCTCCCGCCAAACCACCCCCGATGATGACCATTCCGGGGACTCTGGGCGTGCCCGTCGTTTCAGTGCCTGCTGTGCTGTTTAGCTCACTCATGATCGAAACTCTTTCCAGTGGAAATCAATTCAATGCTTCGGGAACTGCTCACGCAAGGGACCGGCGTCGGCCAGGAGACCGGTAAAAACGGAGGTGCGGGTCATGGTTCCGGCCGTGTGCACGCCGCGCAGCGACATGCACAGGTGCTCGGCCTCCATGACAACTCCCACACCGCGCGGCGCCAGCGTGGCCTCAAGCCAGTTGGCCACTTGCTGCGTGAGTCGCTCCTGAACCTGAAGATCGCGGGAAAAAAGCTCCACGCCGCGCGCCAACTTGGAGAGCCCAAAGAGCCGCTCCCCGGGCAAATAGCCCACATGGGCCACGCCGCGGAAAGGCAGCAGGTGGTGCTGGCACAGCGAATGGAACGGGATGTCCTTGACCAGAACAAGGCCTTGGTAGCCGTCGTCGTTGGGGAAGGTGGTCCATGACGTCTCGCGAGGGGTCAGCATTTCCGCATACGCTGCAGCCACCCGCCGTGGAGTGTCCAGCAAATGCGGATCACTGTCATCACGGCCCAGCGCTCGCAGGAAGTCGGTAATGGCTGCCTGTGCCCGTGGCAGGTCCACGCCGGAGCCGGGTGTCAACGGTTCGGGGTCCTCAAAGGCGAGGATATCGGGAAGTGGCGCGTTGGAGATGGACATTTCCAACCCTTTCTAAAGCTTGTATTATTGACTTTAGAAGTGCAGACTCAAGGCGTCAAGTAGTGGCGAAACAATCCATAACGTACCTATTCATGGGAAGTCAGCAAGTCATGAATGAACCCGTGCGGAACCAGCCAAGGCAGCCCAGCTGTGTTGCCGCAAGCCCAACTGAGCTAAAACCGTCGAATCTCAACGCAGACCAGAGCTTGCGCGCCGTTGCCTCGTTGGGGGACCCCGTGCGCAAACGGTTGTTTCAGCTGGTGCGCGATTCTGCCCATGCCCTGAGCCGCGATGACTGTGCCGCCACCCTTGGACTGCCCAGGAGCACCATCAGGGCCCACCTTGACCGTCTGGTGGAAGAAAAGTTGCTCGTGGTGCAATTCCGAAAAATAGGTGAAAGGACGGGGCCCGGCTCCGGCCGCCCCACCAAGCTGTATACAGCTGACCAAAGGGAGGTTAGCGCGTCAGTCCCGCCGCGGCACTACGACCTCGCCGCGGGTCTCTTGGCGTCAGCGGTGCAGCGCTCCATCGACAACGGCTCTGACATTGCCCAGTCCCTGGCACAGGTGGCGTTCGAGGAAGGACATCGCCGGGGCGCAGCTGCCGGGAACATTCACCGGCTGCTCGCTGAGACCGGTTACAGTCCCGAACCCGACGGCGTGGGCGGCACCATCATGCGCAATTGTCCCTTCGACCGCCTGGCAAAAGACCACAACCAGGTGGTGTGCTCACTCAACGGTGCACTCCTTGGCGGCGCCCTGGCCGGTTGTGCCGACGCCGACCATGACCTGGCACCCGACGCCGAAGTCTCACATTGCTGCGCCCGGCTGGTTCCGAAGGGAAAGCGCTAAGGCGATCCGTTGAGGTGGGAGAGCCACGCCGTAGTGCGTGGAAATGGAGCAAACAAGCGGCGGTGAAGGGCAACGGATTGCCGATGCGCTGGAGCGATATCACACGCGGGACCTTTGGGATCAATGGTTCGGCACGGTGGCTACTACAGTGCCGGACCATTTTGAGTCTTATGTGAGGATCCTGCACCGGCTGGGCGGTCGTGGTGAGCCGGAGCGCCGCTGGGCTGATATTGCCCGGGCCAGGGGCACCACCGTTCACCCGGGAGTTCAATTCTGTCGTCTGGCACGCACCGGACTGAACCAAAACGTGGATCTCGACGGTTACTGGCAGGGGCCGCCTGCGGCCGGGGAGCTGGATGCGGGGCAACTGTCAGTGCTCGCCGGGCTGCTGACTATCCACACGGCCACCCCAGAAGACATTTTCCATGCAGTGTGGGTCGGTTGGGGAGGCTTCGAGCCCGGGGTTGGCTACGGAGTTCCCGTCTCAGGTGATGGGAATCTCGCAGTGGCAGGTGGGTTCCGCGAATACTTTGTGTTCCACGGGAACGGTGCCAATCTGGCCCAGCCACCTTGGTTTGGCGATGCAGGGCGGCTGAATGCCCAAAGCCCCAACTTGGCGTGGCCCCAAGACAAGTCATGGTGCATGGCTACCGAGATCGACTTTGATTCCACGGTGGTGGGCGGGAGCGCGGAACTCATTGCCGCCGTCGTCCATTCTCTGGAATTGGAGGCCGTTGAGGTGACCCCCGCTACCGATCTCAGCTCGGAAGGGGACACCGTTAATATGTAGTTTTGCTGATCCGGGCAGGGCCGAAGAACTGCGCTGGCCATGGGTGCCGGCGGCACGTGGCGGTTAAACAATTCCGGCGGCCACCGTGGAAGGTGGCCGCCGGAAGAGCAGGAGCTGAGGGCTTAGAGGACTGCCTGGAGGGCGTCCACAATCCCTTCACCGTAGTAACTGTTGTTGCGCACGTTGCCGGTGCACGTGGCACCGGTTGGTGTGGCAGATGGCATGCACACATGATCCTCGGCTTGCTTGCGCAATTCCGAAATCAACTGATTGGGCTTCCATCCGGGGTGCGCGGACTTCATCAGGGCCAGAACTCCGGCAACCTGCGGGGAAGCCATCGACGTGCCGCTGAGCAGTCCGTACGTGTTGTTCGGCAAGGTGGACAGGATGCGGGATCCCGGCGCGGCCACATCAATAACGTTCAGGCCGCGGTTGGAGAAGGATGACAACTTGCCGGCCTGATCAGTGGAGGCCACAGTCACTACCCCATCCAGCTCCGTGGGGATGTCCTTGCAGCCATTGTTGATTTGGCGCTCTATTCCGGCCACGTCATTGGGGCTGACGTTGTCGGTGGTCTTGTTGGCCAAGTCATAGGAGGCATTTCCTGCGGCAGCCGCATGAACCACGCCCTGCTTGGTGGACCATTTCACTGCGCGCTCAACGGCGTCGAGGACTGCTTTCTGATCGGTCTGATCGCCACACCAGAACTGCATGGGGTCAATGTAGTAGCTGTTGTTGGTGACATCCATACCCTTCATGCCAGCCCACATGAAACCGCAGATCGCGTATTCCGGGTAGATCGAACCGGCGTCGTTGACCACCTTGACCGAGGCCATGCGTGCATTTGGCGCCACCCCCACAATGCCAACACCGTTGCGGGCCGCGCCGATGATGCCGGCCACGTGGGTCCCGTGGGAAGAGTTGGTGGCAAACCAGCCTGTGGGGGACGTGTCGGGGCGTCCGGCATTAGTGCAATTGACCGAGTTGGCCACATCGATGTTGGCTGCCAGGTCCGGGTGGTTCGGGTCGATGCCGCTGTCCAAAACGCCGACCAGCACATCGGGTGAACCATCGGTGACCTGGTGTGCCTGGTCCGACTTGATCTGGACTTGGCTCCACTGCTCGGCTTCGCGGGGATCTGCCGCAACGCCGTCGAATGTGGCGTCACCGTAAAGTACTTCGGCGTCGGCCTGTTGCTTGTTGCGCAACTGGGGTGCCGTCTTCCATGGGGTCGCAATACCATCCGGAGTGCCCTCGGCAACCGTGATGGTGCGGGTGGCGCCCACCGATTCAACGGCGGACTTGCCGAGTTTGAGGATCTCGGAGCGGAAGTTGGCTCGATCGGATTGGACAATGACGACGCCGATCTCCGGCCACTGCTGGACAGCGACGCCGCCGGCGGCCTCAATGGCCTGCACGGCATCGCGGGTCTTGTTGGCGTTGGCGGCCTTTGCGTTGACCACGTAGCTCATGAGTTGGCCGTCGGCTGCGGGAAAGTCAACAGGTGTGGACTGGTTGGTGGCCGGCGCAGCCATGGCGCTGCCGCCGAGCATTGTGGTTGCTGCCATGGCGACTGCGCATAGGGCGGCCGCCGTTGTACGGCGGAAGAGTGCTTTCTGCATGGATTTAATCCCCCCGGGATCATTATGTGATGTGGGACACGCCGATCCTGCCACCTGTTCCGTAGTCTTGACAAGGTTTGACAAGGTCCGCGCCGCAGGTCTGGCCAAAAGGCCAATGCGCCTCCCGGTGCAGCTGGGCTAAGCCCCGGGGATGGATGGCGCCAGTGGTCCAGAGGGCCCATTGATCGCCGTCGTGCATTCTCCCCAGCGTGGCGTTCGAGGTGACCCTGGCCAGGCACCCGAGGCCCGAGGGTGATGTTCTCAACAGCCCGCGGCAGTGAATCATCCCATGCCGTAGAATTGTCTGGTGCCCGTGTACCTTGATCACGCGGCGACCACGCCAATTTCGGCCCCGGCCCTCGCCGCACTCACCTCCGTTATTACCCGTAGCGGCAATCCGTCCTCACTCCACGGATCGGGCCGTCGTGCCCGCGCCACCGTGGAAGCGGCCCGTGAAACCGTTGCCCTGGCTGCCGGCGCCCACCCCACCGAAGTCATTTTCACCTCCGGCGGCACCGAGGCGGACAACCTTGCCGTCAAGGGCCTGTTCTGGGCCCGCCGCGA
Organism: Arthrobacter glacialis; assembly: GCF_002909415.1. Taxonomy (NCBI): domain Bacteria; kingdom Bacillati; phylum Actinomycetota; class Actinomycetes; order Micrococcales; family Micrococcaceae; genus Arthrobacter; species Arthrobacter glacialis. The sequence goes on from NZ_PPXB01000008.1 coordinate 128,873, forward strand.
CGCCGAACCTGGGCGTACCCGCATCCTCGTCTCCAGCGTGGAGCACGCGGCCGTGCAAGACACCGTCGAATGGCTGGAAAAGCACGAGGGCGCCGAAGCCGTGTGGCTGCCTGTCGACGAGCACGGCACCGTGAGCCTGGACGCCTTGAAAAAGGAATTGGACGACGGCGGCGCCAACACAGTTGCTCTGGTCACCTGCATGTGGGCGAACAATGAAGTGGGCACCGTGCAGCCCATCGCTGAGATCGTGGCGCTGGTTGAGCCGTACGGAATTCCCGTGCATTCGGATGCCGTCCAGGCCTTCGGGTCGATCCCGGTGAACTTCAAGGAATCCGGGCTTGCAGCCATGTCCATCAGCGCCCACAAAATTGGCGGCACCGTGGGTGTCGGGGCGCTCCTGCTGGGCCGGGCCGTGAAGTTGACCCCCGTGCAGCACGGTGGCGGCCAGGAACGCACAGTTCGCTCAGGAACCCTTGACACCGCAGGGCTTGCAGCTTTTGCCGCAGCGGCCACGGACGTCACCCAGAACCTTGCTACAGAGAACCTGCGCATTGCCGGACTGCGTGATGCGATCATTGCAGCGGTCCGCCACGCTGTCCCCGAGGCCGTACTGCGCGGCGTGGATCCCGCGGAATACCCGGAAAAAAGGCTGCCCGGCAACGCCCACTTCACCTTCCCCGGCTGCGAGGGTGATTCCCTGTTGTTCCTGCTGGACATGGCAGGGGTGGAATCCTCCACCGGATCGGCCTGCACTGCCGGAGTGCCCCGCCCCTCCCATGTGCTTCTGGCCATGGGATTGGACGAGGACACCGCGCGTGGCGCACAACGCTTTAGTTTGGGGCATACATCCAGCCTTGCGGACGTTGAAGCCTTTGTGGCCGCACTGCCGCAAGCACACGCACGCGCAAAATTGGCAGGAATGGCCGCTCATCAATCGTCCATTCAAACCGCGAGTACGCAGTAGTTTCGGTCCGGAGGCGGCAGAGCCTCCGCCTGACAGGGGTCCCCGCCCGCTTCGCGGACGCCCGAAGCTGCTCCCGGGACCCTGTCAGGCCTCCGGCTCTGGCGCCCAGCGGACCGGCGTCGCCTGTCGCGGTTGGCAACGCACGACTTGATTTTTTGCACCAACTGAAAGGTACGTAATGCGAGTATTGGCCGCCATGAGTGGTGGAGTTGACTCCGCTGTTGCAGCAGCACGCGCAGTGGATGCCGGGCACGACGTCGTCGGCGTTCACCTGGCACTCTCCCGCATGCCCGGAACCCTGCGCACCGGCAGCCGCGGTTGCTGCACCGTGGAGGACTCCAATGATGCGTGGCGGGCCTGCGACAAGCTCGGCATTCCGTACTACGTGTGGGACTTCTCCGAACGGTTTAAGGAGGATGTGGTCCAAGACTTCATCGACGAATACGCGGCCGGGCGCACACCCAACCCGTGCATGCGCTGCAATGAGCGCATCAAGTTCGCCGCCCTCCTGGAGAAGGCCATCGCCCTGGGCTTCGACGCCGTGTGCACCGGTCACTACGCCAAGGTCATCACGGACGCCGATGGCAACCCGGAATTGCACCGAGCCGCTGATTGGGCCAAGGACCAGAGCTACGTGCTGGGCGTGCTGACCCATGAGCAGCTCAAGCACTCCATGTTCCCGCTGGCGGACACCCCGTCCAAGGCTGAGGTCCGTGCCGAGGCGGAGGCCCGCGGCCTGTCCGTGGCCAAGAAGCCGGACAGCCACGACATCTGCTTCATCTCCGACGGCGACACCGCCGGCTGGTTGGCCGAGAAGATTGAGATGACCGACGGCGACATCGTGGATGAGACCGGCAGCAAGGTGGGCGGGCACACGGGCGCCAACCAGTTCACTGTGGGCCAGCGCCGCGGCCTGAAGCTTGGCACGCCGGCCGCCGACGGCAAGCCGCGCTTTGTGCTGGAAATCCGGCCCAAGGAAAACAAGGTGGTGGTTGGCCCGCACGCGTTGCTGGCCATCGACGAGCTCAAAGGCATCAAGGTTTCCTGGGCCGGGCTGCCCATCGCCGAGGTTGCTACGGGCGCCGAGTTCGATTGTTACGCCCAGGTCCGCGCCCACGGTGACCCCGTTCCGGCCCGTGCTTTTGTCACCGAAGTCATGGACGACGGCGTCTCCCGCCAAAGCCTGAATGTCACCTTGGAAGAGCCGCTGCGCGGCGTGGCGCCGGGCCAGACAGTGGTCTTGTACCAAGGCTCACGCGTGTTGGGGCAGGCAACCATCGATTCGGCACGGTCCTTGGCGCGGCCCGAAATTCCCTAACAAACACACGACGGTCAAAACGGCTCCTTCATGCGCAGCTTGGGTGGCGCCACGTGACCCCTTGCGGGGCTGGCGTAAACTTCCACTAAAGGTGACTTGGCTCACGGAAGGATTACATAATGCCCCCGCATACAATTCCCAACCCGCTCCAGCATTTAGAAGGCTCGCTGAACCAGTGCGCGGAAGTCATAGGCGCCATTTCGGCAAATCAGGCGGAGTGGCCAACGCCGTGCGGGGAGTGGACGGTCCAGGACCTGCTGCACCACTTGGTGGTGCATGACCTGCACAAGTACACGGTCATGGCCCGTGGCAACAATATTGACCCGCTGGGCTCCCACGCAACGGTGGGGGCCGACTGGTCCACGCGGTTTACCGACGGGGCAACGTTGCTGATGAGAACGTGGCACGCAGCCGACTTAAACGCCCAGGTGGCCCTGCCCGGCGGTGGTGAGGCGCCCCTGCGCAGTCGGATTGGTCTGCAGATCACCGAATTCACGGTCCATGCCTGGGACCTGGTCAAGGCCACGGGCGTGCCCATCATCTTGGACCCCGTCCTGGCGGAGCAATCCTTGGCCTGGGCGCAGCGGATGCTAAAACCTGAACATCGCGGGGCTGAACGCGGCATTGGCCCCGAGGTGCGAGTTTCCCTGACGGCAGATTCCTACACAAGGCTGGCGGGCTGGTTTGGGCGCAGTTCCCATTTCACGGCCGGCCCCCGGGTGGACGCCTTGCCGTAACCACCTGTCGCCGCCTTTTTCTTTGGCGACTCATTCCTTGGCAACTTCCTGTGAAGCACGAGAGAGAGTTTGCTGATGACCAGGAAAAAGTGGGGTTTGCGGTCGGTCATCGCCGTGGCTGGAGTATCCGTTGTGGCACTCACCGCTTGCACGGGCCCTCGCGGAGCGGGAACAGCCACAGAGGCAGGCCCAGCCGGCAGCCCGGTGGCTCTGGGAACCACGGACAAGGTCACCTTCCTTGACCCCGCGTTTTCTTATGACAGTGGATCGTTCTTGGTCATGAACCAGATTTACCCCTTCCTGCTGAACTCGGCGCCCGGCAGTGCAAACCCAAAACCCGACATTGCCGAATCGGCGTCGTTCACTGCCCCTACTGAGTACACGGTCAAACTCAAACCTGGGCTGAAGTGGGCCAACGGCACCGACCTTGACTCGAAGGATGTGAAGTTCACTTTTGACCGCCAAATGACTATCAACGATGCCAACGGTCCGGCCACCCTGCTGGCAAACCTGGGCAGCGTCAGCGCCCCCGATGCCACCACAGTGGTGTTCAAGCTCAAGTCGGCCAATGATCAGACCTTCGCCCGGGTGCTGACAAGCCCTGTTGGTCCCATCGTCGATGATTCGGTGTTCAGCCCCGACAAGGCGAGTGACGATGCTGCGATCATTGCCGGCAAGTCATTCGCCGGCCAGTTCACCATCGAGTTGTACAAAAAGAACGAGCTCATCGCGTTCAAGAAGAACCCTGACTACAAGGGCCTGCTGGGTCCGGCAAATTCTGACTCGGTGACAGTGAAGTACTACACCGATTCCAACAGCCTCAAGCTGGACGTGCAGCAGGGCAACATCGATGTGGCGTGGCGCAGCATGACCGCCACAGACATTGACAGCCTGAAAAGGGATGACAACGTCCAGGTGGACATCGGCCCCCACGGAGAACTGCGCCACCTTGCTTTTAATCTCAACACCATGCCCTTTGGCGCCGCATCATCGGCCCCGGATGCCGCCAAGTCCTTGGCTGTGCGGCAGGCAGCTGCTGACCTGATCGACAGGGGAGCCCTTGCCAATCAGGTGTACAAGGGCATGTACTTGCCCGCCTTCTCGTGGGTGCCGCAGGGATTCGCCGGTGCCATCGAACCCCTCAAAGAATCCTCCGGCGACGGCAAGGGCGGTCCCGATGCGGAGAAGGCCAAGAAGACCCTGGCCGATGCCGTCATCCAGACACCTGTCACCCTTGACCTGGCGTACAACCCCGACCACTACGGGCCTTCATCTGCGGATGAATACGCGTTGGTCAAGTCGCAACTGGAAGAGGGTGGGCTGTTCAAGGTCAACCTGCAGTCCACCGACTGGGTGACTTACCAGAAGGAACGTGTCAAGGACACCTACCCGCTGTACCAGCTGGGCTGGTTCCCGGACTACTCCGACGCCGACAACTACCTGTCACCGCTATTTGGGGCCAACAACTTCCTGAAGAACCACTATGACAACAAGGATGTCCAGGTCATGATCGAGGAGCAGCGCACCACCACCGACGCGGCGGCACGGACCAAGCTGATCGAAGATATTCAGCGGGCCGTTGCGCAAGATGTGCCAACACTGCCGTTGCTCCAGGGCGCCCAGGTGGTCGTCTCCGGCAAGGGCGTCAAGGGTGTCAAAGACACACTCGATGCGTCCTTCAAGTTCCGTCTGGGAGTGCTGTCCAAGTAGCACGTGAAACGTGGCTAGATGTACTCGACGCAGTGCAGACGGGGCATAGCAAGGGTTTCGTCCCTTCACTGCTGACCAGCAACTTTGGCCGCACCATCTCCGAGGACCGCTTGGTAACGGGCGCAGGTGGTGTGCTGGGTGGACAGCGGTTTTGTCCCCGTTGCACACCACCTAAACTGTTTTTATGACCGAACCGATTCACGCCTCTGCGAACCTGTCCGTTGAAGCATTCGATCCCGGCGCCAGTTCCCTGACAGGCGCCGTTGACCCGGCCGTCATGGCCGAGCTGCTGTCCATCCGCTCCAGCATTGACAACTTCGATGCCACCTTGGTGTACCTGCTGGCCGAGCGGTTCAAAGCCACGCAGCGTGTTGGCGTGCTCAAGGCCAAGCACCAGCTGCCCGCTGGGGATCCCAACCGTGAGCTCGCCCAGATTCAGCGTCTGCGCGCCTTGGCCGAGTCTGCCCATCTGGACCCCGCCTTCGCCGAAAAGTTCCTGAACTTCATCATCAGCGAGGTCATTCACCACCACCAGGCCATCTCCGAGAGCCACTCAGCCGTGGCCGCCACGGGTGTCGTTCCGGTGGTCAGCGTTGACGGCCAGAGCTTTGTGGCTGCTCCCGCCGAGCCCACCAAGATTTCCCAGCCCAAGTCCGACGGCGGCACCCAGAGCCAGTGAGTCCCTCAGCTGAGCGTTTTGAACTTCCCGGAGGAGCGGCGCGCCAGAATCTGCCCGCCGCGGTAACAGCCACGGCCCTGGGACCTTGGCCCGGAACAGATCCGGTGGAGGCTGCCAAGGTGTCCCTGGGATTGTTCACCAGCCCCCATTTGCCGGTGCTTGTTGATCTGCCCGCGCGAGGTGTTGGTTCGGATCCGGTGGGCCGAACGGCCGCTTTGCTGGTGGAGCTCCCCGTTGACGTCCAGCCCTATGGTTGGCGGTTCGTTGACAGGCCCGGCCAGGACCTGCGCCGGGCCACGTCTGCCCTGTCCACGGATATCAACGTATTGGCTGATGTTGCCGGTGCCGGCGAGATCCACCCCGAGGATCTGAAAATCCACGTGATGGGTCCAGTTTCACTTGCTGCCTCCATCCACCTGCACTACGGCGAGAGGGCCTTGCGAGACTATGGTGCCCGGCGCGATATTGTCCAGTCGCTGGCCGCCGGGCTGGCCCTGCATGCGGAGAAACTCAAAGCCGCCGTGCCAGGCGCTGCCCTGACACTGCAGATCGATGAGCCGGAGATTGCCTCCGCCCTTGCCGGTACCATCCCCACGGCCTCCGGCTACAGGACGCTGCGGTCCATCCCCGCCACTGAGCTGCGCAACACGTGGACTGCCTTTGTGATGGCTGCGCGCGAGGCAGGTTTTTCCCAGGTAGCCATCAACCTGGCCCCGGCAGCCTCATCGCTTCCCGGCAACGGTGATCCCGAATCCCAAGCTGCTGAAACGGCATCGTGGCGCAAGGCTTTGGAGATTGCGCTTGAGTGCGGCGTGGACGCAGTGGCCTTGCCCTTGTCGGATTTGGATACCGGCCACTGGGAGCAGCTGGCCGGGGCCATTGAATCAGGCATGCGGGTGTGGGCTGGGACTGTCCCCGCCAGCTCAGGCCAGCTGCCGCCGTCGTACTCTGCCTTGATGGAGCGGATTACCCGGCCGTGGCAGGGACTGGGATTGGCCGTCAGCTCGCTTAATCAGCTGCGCATCACACCTGTTGGCGGCCTGGCGCAACTCACCCCGCCGGAAGCCCGGGCCGTGTTGAATCGGACGATGGAAGTGGCCGACGCGCTGAGCGAGATCCGCAACAGCTAGCTGCCGGACAACCCCAAGGTGAGGGAGCGGACAGCACCGAGACACTCGTTACCGTAGTGAGACCCCGCAAACAGCAGAAAAGGCAGTTCCGTTGGTTATGCTTGCCATTGTATTGGCAGATTCTTGGGGGTTTTTATACATGGTTCGAGGCTATTTGTCGAGGGGTGGGGTCGCCGTGCTGATCGCTGGCATGGCTGTGGCAGGCATTGGCCTGAGCGCCGCCACGGTGCAGCCCGCAACGGGTTCCCATCAGCTGGCCGGAGGCATGTCCAAGCCCACAGGCCCCGACCCTTCGGCTTCTGGGACGCCCGCCCCGTTGACGATATCTGAGGTGAACTCTGTTCCGGATGGCATCCGGGCCAAGGACCAGAGATCCGGGGAGGAAGTAGCGACACCCTGGGACTTGCCCGCCGGATCAATGATCTTCAATCCTGCCTCGGGCAGGGAAGAGGTTACCGACCCTGCCATTGCCCGATTGGCGGTTCTCTTTGGCGATTCGCAGGCAGCTGGTGCGGCAGGAGTCAATGAAGCTGACACCTGGGTTCAACTGGGGCTGGCAGAACGCGGCTACAAGGTGAAATTCCTTGGTGGTGGCGGTATTGGTTTTGCGGCAAAGACGCCCTCGACCTCGAACTATGCTGATTCTCTGGACACCGGCAGGAAGGTTCTTCCCTATGGCAATCCAGCCCTGGTGGTGGTCCAAGGTGGTGGCAACGATGCTTCACAGGGAATTGCCGACGCCAGAATCCTGTCCAACGCAGACCGGCTGTTGCATGACTTGAAGGCCAGCTACCCCAACTCCGAATTTCTGTTCATCGGCACACTCGCCAAGGGGCAGGGGTATGGTGGCGGCCGGCGCTCCCAGGTCGATGCGCTGTTGGCCGGGTTCGCCCAACGGAACGGAATTCGTTTCATCAGCGCCGGGGACTGGGTGACTCGCTATGGCGTAGGTGACAAGTTGGTCGACGGCGTGCACCTCAACAGAGGCGGGCACCAGGCTCTGGCCAAGGTTCTTGCCACCGACCTCAAAGCCATGGGCATTCGCGGTCCGGGCGCCAAATAACTCCGAGGCAATGCGCCTGGCCCTTCCCCCGTGCCAAAGCCTGACGTGGGGGCTGGGTTGGCAGCCTAGAGCCGCCCTGCGGCCTTGAGCCTGATGTACATGTCCGCCAGTTGTGGGGGCAGCTCTTGCGGCGGCGCATCCACCACCGAAGCCCCGGCCTGCTTCAACACGGCAGTGATGGCTGCACGGCGGTTCAACGCATGCTCGGCGGCTGCTGCACGATAGGTCAACGTGGTGGTACGCCGGTCTCGGCGGGCCGCATCGACGGCCGGGTCACGCACCGAAGCCACCACCACAACGTGCTTTTGGGACAGCGACGCAACCAGCGGGATGAGCCCTTCCTCGGCTGCCCCGGCGTCCAGGGACGTCACCAGTACTACCAGCGAGCGGTGGGACGTGACAGCGCGAACCGCTCCCGGGATGGCCTGGTTGTTCAGCTCAATCAGCTCCGGTTCAAGGGGAGCCAGGCCCTGCACCATGGCGTTGAGCATGTTGCCTTTGCCGGTGGAGGAAACTTGGGTGCGGACGCGGCGGTCGTACGCTATCAGGCTGACCCTGTCCCCGCCGCGTTCTGCCAAAACAGCCAGCAGCAGCGACGCCTCAATGCCGGTGTCCAGGGCCGTTTCATCCTCAATGCGGGCTGCCGAGGTGCGTGAGGTGTCCAAAACAATCACCACCCGGCGGTCGCGTTCAGGCCGCCACGTCCGGACCACCACATCACGACGCCGGGCCGTGGCGCGCCAATCGATGGAGCGGACATCGTCACCACGGACGTAGTCGCGCAGGGAATCAAACTCGGTTCCCGCGCCACGGATCTGCACTGCCGCCTTGCCATCCAACTCACGCAATTTGCGCAGCTTGGAGGGCAAGTGGCGCTTGGAATGGAAAGCCGGCAATACCCGCAAGGTCCCTGGCGCTTCGATGGTCTGTTGCCGTGCGGCCATGCCCAGAGGGCCAAAGGAGCGGATGGTCACGTGCCGGGTGAGGAGGTCACCACGGCGGGCCGGCAACAGGGCAACGCCCAGGGCCGCTCTCTCCCCGGGGCGAACCCGCACGGTTTGTAGGGCGTTGCTTGCCCCCGCTGACGGCTGCCAGCCGTCCTTGACTACAGCATTCAGCGGCCGGGTGGATTCGTTGGCAAGGCGCAGCACCGCAGTGGTCTGCTCGCCCAGGCGCACCCCTGACGGGATCACCCGCCGCACCACCACGTGGCGCGGAGATGCCGCAAGGGACAGATCAAGCACCACAATGAAGAGCAGAACGCCCAAAGCCAGGAGCCAGGTCGCGGGGCCGGGCACGGCAATGATCGGCACCACGGCTGCCAGTGCCACCAAGAAAAACCTGCCCGAAATCGCCATTTTCGCCAGCTCGGATCAGCGGGGTACAGGCACTGTGGCCAGAATGGAAAGCAGAATATCATCCACGGCAACGCCATCCATTTCGGCCTCGGGACGGAGGGCAACACGATGCCGCAAGGTGGGCAGCGCCAACGCCTTGACATCATCCGGGGTGACAAATCCGCGACCCGACAACCACGCGTAGGCGCGGGCAGACTTCAGAATGGCTGTTGCCCCGCGCGGCGAGACACCCAGCTGGAACGACGGAGCGGTGCGGGTTGCCCGGACCAGGTCCACCACATAGGACAAGACTTCCGCTGCCACGCTGACCTGGGACACCTCATCGCGGGCCTGCTTCAGCTCGGCGGCACCGGCCACGGCACGGACACCAGCGCCGTGCAGATCCTGCGGGTCAAAGCCCAAGCTGTGACGGCGGATGACTTCAATTTCATCGTCCCTGCTGGGCAGATCCATGGTGAGTTTGAGCAGGAACCTGTCCAACTGTGCTTCGGGCAGGGGATAGGTCCCCTCATACTCCACCGGGTTCTGGGTGGCGGCCACCATGAACGGTGCCGGCAGCTTGCGGGACACGCCATCCACGGAGACTTGGTGTTCCTCCATGGCTTCCAGGAGTGAGGCCTGGGTCTTAGGCGGTGTCCTGTTGATCTCGTCAGCCAGCAGAATGTTGGTGAAAACAGGGCCTTCGCGGAAAGTGAAAGCGGAGGTGCTGGCGTCGTAAATGAGTGAACCGGTCACATCGCCTGGCATGAGGTCGGGGGTGAACTGGACCCTTTTGGTGTCCAGGCTTAAGGCAGCGGAGAGTGCCCGCACCAGCAGCGTCTTTGCCACGCCCGGCACGCCTTCGAGCAACACATGGCCACCTGCCAGCAAGGCTATGAGCAGGCCCGTGACTGTGGATTCCTGGCCCACAACCGCCTTGGCCACTTCGCCGCGCACGGCCAACAGCGCCGCGGCTGCCGGGCTCATGGCCGGCTGCGCCGGCGCCCCCGGATACGCAGCGGCTTGCTGCTGTGGCTGATAAGGCTGCTGGCCGGCGTAGCCATGCTCCGTGTATTTTTGCTCTGGGTAGGGCATGCTCATCGCTGTGCCACTTCTTCCTCTAGTGCCGCCAGTTCTGCGGCCATGGACAACATGTCTTTTTCGGATGTGGGTGCAGCGCCCAGCAACAAGGCGTGCACGTCTAACTGCTTTCGGCCGGTGGCCGCTGCCGCGGCCTCCGCTACGGCGGCCGGAGGCGCGGCGTTTCCCAACCGCAGGGTGCGCGCCAAACGGGTTAGGGCGGCCTGGCGCAACGTTTGGATGGCCGTTTCAACAGCCCGGGCGTCCTGGTACAAGCGGGCCCGTCCCGTCAGCGTCTCGGATGATTTCACAATGACGGGCAGCGGTTCGGCCACCAAAGGCCCGTTACGGCGCCCCTTCCACAACATGCCAAGGACCGCCACCAGCAAAAGCCAGGCCGACGCCGGGAAGATCCACTCGGGCGTGAACTCGGCCAAGGTGGGTGGCTGGTCCGCGACTGGAATGTCCTTCACAGAGGCCGTGTACCAGATGAGGTTGGGTGAGTCACCCAAAAGCCTGAACGCCAGGGCTGCATTGCCGCGGTTGGCCAGATTCTGGTTGCTGATGATGCCAGCATTGCCGAGCACCACAACACTGCCTGTGCCGTTGCCGGCCAAGTATCCACCAGCCGTCCCTGCTGTTCCAGACGGCATGAAGCACGTTTGCACGCCCTTGTACAAGTGAAGTGGACCCTTGCCGTTGTTCCCTGCACTGCCGTCGATCATTCCCGCAGCCACCGCATCCGGCTGCGTGCATTGGGGCGCAACAGTGGGGGTGCCCGCGGTGGTTCCGCTGCTGGAAATTTCGGCGCTAAGGCCTTTCACTGCCAAGGGGGCCGGGGTGATGGCCACGATGGCGGCCCCGGCTTTCTCGGCCCGCAGTGACAAGGAAGCCACCTGGGCGGAAGACAGCAGATTCTTGGGGTCGTAAAACAACACCGTGCTGGTGCCGGGTCCATTGGCGTCCAAGGCAGCAGTGGCGGCTGCCAGCGAATCTGCTGCCGTGACAGTGACCCCTTGAGTGCGCAGCACCGATGCTGCGGCCTGGGCGCCTGCCGGGGCCGGGTTGGTGATGGAAAGGGCCCCTGCAGTTTGTCCAGAGCCGGTTCCCAGGAAGTATCCCAGCAGCGAAAGCGTGATGAAAGCGCCACTACAGATCAGCCAGAACCTGTACTTACCCCACCACCGTTTCATGGTGTGGGCTGGGCTTGCTGATTCGGCCCGGAATGCCTGCTCAGTGTTGCTCATAGGGAGATCGAATCCTGCGCATAGACGGGTTTTGCGCCTGCAACACTGCGGCAGGTGGCAACCAATTCCTCGTACATGGCAGCCGTGGGCGGAACATGTCCGTAGCGCACGGCATTGAACAAGTCAGCGGCGCTGCTCAGCTCGGACACCTGCCCGGGGAAGGCAAGCTGCAGTTCGGCGGCCACCTCCACCGCTGTCCGGCCGGGAGCCATGACGCTGATGTCTCTTTCTTCACCGGAGCGAACCAAAGCGCGGAATTGTTCACTGATGGCGGTGCCAAAATCCCCCACCGCTGCAGCGGCCGAGGCCAGTGTGCTGTGTTGCTCGCTGGTCAACACATGGTCGTTCTCAAACACCGCCGCGGCAACCGCTTTCTTGCGGTTCAATTGGGGTCTGACGATGAAGACAATGACAAGAATGGCTATGACGGCCAGCCCAATCACAATGCTCAAACCAAAGCCACCGTCGGCCACCTTCAAACCGTTGAGCAGATCGTCGAAGGCTTGCCTGAGAAAATCCACAACGCGCTCCGGCAAGCCTGGTTTGGCATCTTGATACGCCTTTTGGGCAAGTTCTTCCTGGGCCCAACGGCGTGCCTCCTCGGCATCCGGGACCACTGGGACGCTCACTGCGCGCAGGGCTGCTTGCATCAGCTGCAGTGCCATGGGGCGAACTACCTACTGTCCGTAGTTTCCCGGCGGCAAGTACGCTCCGCCGTCCTGGGGGCTTGCACCGGTGGCGCCCGTTGCGGAGGGTCCCGGGACCATGGTGGCGGGAACGGGAGCGCCGGGGATACCGCCGTCGTCCTTGCCTGACTCGGATTCCTTGAGCAGCGTAATGTCGAAACCGTCCCGGCGCATCCGCAAGTCAATGTAGATCAAGGCCATGACACCTGTTTGGAACGCCAGCGTCACGGCCCCTACCAGCGCACCAATGACACCGGAGATCGCCTGGGCTATGAGTGTTTGGGTCAACAATTGATCAGGGGTGGGATCCATGGTCATCAACGGCATCACCATGGAAGTAATCAGGCTTACCGGAGTGGTGATGACCCCGCTGATCACGGCTGCTATGACACCGGCCAGCAGCGAGGTGCCAAAGGTCCGCCACCAGTTCCCGTTGGTCAACACCCACGAACGTTTGATGCCCTGCAACACACCCACGTTCTCGACCACAATCGCGGCCGGGGCCAGCAACATTTTGGTGCCGATCCATACAGCGACTGCCACGAACGGCAGGATCGCCAACAAGGAGAAGCCCACCGCGGCGCCCGGGCTGTTGGCGCCGAACGCCATGACCAATCCCACAGCTATGGCCGTGTACAGCACAATGGCCACCAGAATGGCGGCGGCATACAGCAACGCCAGCAGCACCAGGGCGCCGATGCGTGGCTTGGCCAGGCGCCACATCTGCCCGAACGAGGTCCTGCGATTAAGCACGGCGCGGATCACCGGGATCACCAGGGCACCTTGCAAAATCATTTGAATCACGGTGGAGAGGAACGCCGTCAACAAGATGGAGACGGAGAAGGTGATCAGCGGACCCGTCATCGACTCGAACTCTGGCGGATTGTTTTCATCAAAGGTGAAGTTGCTGTCCGTGAACAATGTCATGAACTGGCCCAGGGCCAAGAACATGACCGCCAGCGTTACTCCCACTGTCACCAGTTGGAAGATCAGGGCAGAGCCAAACATGGCCTTGCCATTGCGGCGGGCAGCCTGAAAAGCGCCGTCGAGAATCTCGCCAACACCCAGGGGGCGCAGCGGAATAACGCCCGGCTTGGGAGGGGCCATGTAGTTGTTGTAGCCGCCGGGCTGCTGCGCGGGTTGGCCATATTGGCCCCACTGGGGCTGCTGCGGGCCGGGCTGTCCCGGATAGTAAGCCTGCTGTGGGCCGGGCTGCTGAGCGGGCTGGCCGTATTGGCCCCACTGGGGTTGCTGACCGTAGGGGGGCTGCTGTGGGCCGGGCTGGCCGTACTGTCCCCACTGCGGCGGCTGGCTTTGCGGGTACTGTCCCTGAGGCTGAACAGGCTGAACAGGCTGAACAGGCTGAACAGGCTGAACAGGCTGAACAGGCTGCTGCCAAGGCTGGGCGGCGGGCTGCGAAGGAGCGACCGGGGGAGCCGGCTCGTGGCCGGGACCGGCATGTGGCCCGTCACCCTGTGGCTCCACGGGTGGCTGCTGCGGTTCGTGCGTCATTGTGCTCCCTGAAAGTTTCCCCAGTAAAAATCATCCACTGCTCCGGTGGCGGCTGTGCACCCGCTGGCAACGAGTGGTGCAGCCCAGGCACTTCAATGCTTCAGTGGCTATCTTCAAACCCTATCGGGAAGATAACCAATTACCGTGTGAATGGTGTGTGCAATGCCCAAAGAGTTGTTGCAATCTGCGCTTTCCCGCCCCGCACCTCACGGGCAATTGTGGGTGCACCGGCCCACAAATGGCCCGCAAACAGCCTGTCCGCAGCAAATTGGACCGAAAAACCACAGCTGGGGCACGTGCTGTGGAGCGTCGATAGGGACAATATGGAGGTAATAGGCAAATATAGAACTATGAAGGCACGCATTTTAGTTGTTGACGATGACGAGGCACTGGCCGAGATGATCGGCATCGTGCTGCGCAACGACGGTTTTGACCCCGTTTTTTGCGCTGATGGCGCCAAGGCACTTGAGGTATTCCAGTCCAACAAACCGGATTTGGTCCTCTTGGACTTGATGCTGCCCGGAATTGACGGGATTGAGATTTGCCGGCTGATCCGCGCCGAGTCGGATGTTCCCATTGTCATGCTCACGGCCAAGTCGGACACCTCGGATGTGGTCCGCGGGCTCGAATCGGGCGCTGATGACTACGTGGCCAAGCCGTTCAAGCCGGCGGAGCTGGTGGCCCGGGTTCGGGCCCGTCTGCGGCCTGGCGATGTCAAGGCACCCGAGACGCTCTTTATTGGTGAGATCACCATTGACGTGGCCGGACATGCCGTCCGCCGCGCCGGTGAGCGGATACTGCTCACGCCACTGGAGTTTGACTTGCTGGTGGCGTTGGCCCGGAAGCCGTGGCAGGTATTTTCCCGCGAGCTCCTGCTGGAGCAGGTGTGGGGCTACCGCCATGCCGCTGACACCCGCCTGGTCAATGTGCACGTCCAGCGCCTGCGTTCGAAGATCGAACGCGACCCCGAAGCCCCCGAGGTTGTCTTGACTGTCCGCGGTGTTGGCTACAAGGCCGGGCAGTAAGCGCTGAATAGCGTACAACGCCGGTGAGAACGCAATGAGCCACCACAGCCACCACCACAACGGCGTCGGCAGCAGTTCAGTCGAGAGCGCCATGGATAACGCCAATTCCATGCCCGACGACGGAACTCAGCCCGCCGCTTCCACCCCGGCTTCCACCCCGGCCGACGCTGCGGTGGCGGCGGGTGAGAACACGGACACGGAGTCGTTGCCTGCCCGTGCCATGACCGCCGTCGTTCTGCACAAAGTGGGGCAGGGCCTGCGTAGGGTCGTGACTCGGATCATTCGTGGTGCGGGAAACGTCCGGCGGTCCTTGGTCAGGCGATGGCGCACCTCGTTGCAGTTCCGCACGGTGGTGACGACCCTGTTGATTGCTTCTGTGGCAGTGGTGGGTGTGGGTGGCTATTTGGCCGGCCAGATTTCCAACGGCTTGTTCAAGGAACGCCTGATTCAGGCCCAACAGGAATCGGCCAGGGGCGCAACCCAGATCCAGGAAGATTTTTCCAACGCGAGCCTGAGTGATCAGCCGCGAGTGTCCACCTATGTGCGGGACACGTTGAAGTTGTTGGAAGTGGGCGGTGCAGACGACAACCGCAGGTACCTCATGGTCAAGATTCCGGGCCAAAGCAGCAAGCTTGCAGTCAGTTCCGCGGATTCCGGCGGCGTCACCACAGCCATCATTCCCAGTGAGCTGCGCAAAGCCGTCCAAGCGGATTCCGACGGCCAGTTTTGGCAGTCCATAGCCCTGCCCACAGGCAGTGCTGACGTTCATCCGGCGGTGGTGATTGGCAGCCAGGTTCAGTTGCTCAACACCAACTACGAGCTGTACATGATCTATGACCTCAACAGTGCGCAAGTAACACTGAACTATATTCAATCGGTGCTGTGGATTGCCGGCGGCATCTTGCTGCTGCTCATTGGTGCCATCGTTTGGTACGTCACCCGGACAGTGGTGAACCCCGTCAGCCAGGCGGCAGCCGTTTCCGAGAAATTGGCCGCCGGTGAGCTTGAGGAACGCATGCAGGTCACTGGCGAGGATGAGATGGCCAGGCTGGCTACCTCCTTCAACAAGATGGCAACCTCGCTCCAGGACCAGATCACGGCCCTGGCCGCCCTCTCGGACATGCAGCAGCGCTTCGTCTCGGATGTTTCCCACGAGCTTCGCACCCCACTGACCACTGTGCGTATGGCCGCCGAGGTCCTCTATGACGCCCGCGACGACTTTGACCCCATCAACAAGCGGTCCTCGGAGTTGCTCTTCCATCAGGTGGAGCGCTTTGAGCTTTTGCTGGCGGACTTGCTGGAAATCTCCCGTTTTGATGCAGGCGTGGCCGATCTGGACGCGGAATCGCTGGACATTTTCTCCGTGATCCATTCCGTGATCGACGGCGCAACTCCCGTGGCGCAGGCCAACTCAACCGAGTTGTCGGTGGTGACCCGGCTGCGCAACCACAAATGTGTTGTTGAGATGGATTCACGGCGGATCGATCGGATCTTGCGCAACCTGGTCCTCAACGCGGTGGAACACAGCGAAGGCAACCCCGTGAAGATCTTTGTATCAGCCGATGAAACTGCTGTGGCGGTTGCGGTGCGAGACTACGGCATTGGCATGTCGCCCTCGGCCTTGGGGCACGTCTTTGACAGATTCTGGCGGGCCGACTCTGCCCGGGCCCGTACAACAGGCGGCAGCGGGCTGGGTCTGTCCATTGCCATGGAAGACGCCCGATTGCATGACGGCTGGCTCGAAGCGTGGGGGGTCCCCGGCGAAGGATCCTGCTTCCGTCTGACCCTGCCACGTAAACGCGGTGGGGTGCTCACGCATTCACCCGTCCCGCTTCCGCCCGACGGCGGTGGGCAGGCAGGCACTTCGCCCTCGCTTTCCACGGGCCCCATCATGACGCACACCGGATCCATCGGCGTCGTGGGCGCCCTGGGCAGCTTCAAGTCGGTCCCCGGGCAGGATTCCGGCAATGCATCGGAGAGGGCGGAACAGTGAGCAGAACATCGACGGGCACAAAACGTCACCTGGCACGGGCACAGCGGCAGCGGGCGATGCCCGTGTGGGCCATGGCCGTCGTCGTCCTTCTCCTTGCCGTGGCAGGGTGCGCCACCATTCCCACCGATGGCCCCGTGGGAAAGAGCGATCCCTTGTCGCCGCGGGACAATTCGGTCAACATCGATTTTCAGCAGTTTGGACCTGTTGACGGGGCGGCACAGGAAAGCATCATTCGTGGATTCATTGAATCTGGCACAGGAATTTCAGACGATTTTCAGGTGGCCAGACAGTATTTGACGCCAGGATTGGCGCAGTCGTGGGCCCCTGACAAGCGAACAGTGATTTACAAGGACACGTTCTCCGCCAAGCCCGGAACGGAGAAGGACAGTTTCGTCTTGACCTTGGATGTGCTCTCAACCGTGGATGCCGACGGTGTTCGCACCCCTGCGGCAGAGGGCGCCACCACCAGCGTCGAGGTCAAAATGGTTCTGGTTGCCGGACAATGGCGCATTTCCGAAACACCCGACGGCCTGTTGCTGACTGAAGCGACTTTCCAAACACTCTTTAGCCCCGTCTCGCTGTACTTCTACGACCCCACCTTCACCTACGGTGTGCCGGATGTGCGGTGGTTGGCTTCGCGCACATCGCGAACGGCAACAGCCATTGTAAGGACCATGCTCAACGGGCCGGCCCCCTATTTGCAAGGGGCTGTTGTGAGTGCCTTCCCCAGCGGCATTGCCCTGGAACGGGACTCGGTGCCTGTCAACAACGGCGTTGCCAAGGTCGGTTTGACGGCGCAGCCCTTGCTGGAAACAAGTGTGGCGCAGCGCCAACAAATGCACACCCAACTGCTCATGACTTTTCAAAAGAGTTTGAACACCATCACCGAGCTGCAGCTGTTGGCTGACGACCGTGAAGTGGACATGGGCGGAGCAGATCAGGCTGTGTTGCCGATGATCATCGACAGGCCCGTTTCAGCGACCCAAATTGCGCTGGCCAAGAACGAGCTGGTTACCTATGACGGCACCAAAATTGCCCCCATTGCCAATATGCCCTCCGTGGCCGGTTTGCTGCCCTCGGCGCCTGCCATGTCCTACTCGGGAAACAACTTCGCTTTCCTCTCGGGAGCCGGCAACCAGATTTACAGTGTCAGTCCCGGCAAGCAGCCCACCGTGGCGGTGGCCGGGAATTCCCTCACCGCGCCGTCGTTTGCACCCAACGGGTGGGTTTGGACTGCCGCCGGTGACGGCTCGGGAGAGGTGGTCGCCATCAACCCGGACGACGGCGGAACCATGGGAAAGCCTGTGATTCTCACCGTGCCGTGGTTGGTGGGGCAGACTGTCACCACGCTGCGGATCTCGCGGGACGGTGCACGGGCTTTGGTGATTTCCCAGGCCAACGGTGTGAGTACCGTGAACATTACTGGCATCTTCAAATCCGGTGATGTGCCCAAGGAACTCACCGACCCCATCGCCATCGCCCACAGCGGAACAGCAACACTGGGCGTGTGGGCGGGGGAGTCAACCCTTGCTGTGATGGCACCCTCGGCCGCCGATTTGGTCACCGTGGAGTTTTTGGACCTGGTGCGCAGTCCCCTTCAATTGGATCCGCTCAAGGGGGTCCAATGGCTCAGCGCCGGATCCGGCGTGCGGAATGTGCATGCCCAAACAGCCACCGAGATTTTCAGCAACGTGGGCAATCATTGGGAAGTTGCGGCTAAAGAGCTTCGCCAAGCTTCCTTTGCCGGCTAGGGGAGTGTGCTGACCGGGGCATCCAAGATTGGATCCGGCGCCGGCACATCAGTAATCCACAGCCACTGCCACGGCCGTGCGTGTCCACAAGCGGCCCCCTATCGGGGCGCGTGGCCGCCGCAAGGGTCCATGCTGGGTGCATGGAGAATCCGGGTGCGCCGATCGCCAGGGCGGGATTGCACAGGGCGCCAGCTGGCCGGCTGTGGATGCGGCTGTGGTTGTGGGGCGAATCTGCCTGGCGGGATTTCCTGTACCTGATCCTGCCGGCTGAATGCGTGGTGTGTGGCAGGGAGGATCAAGCGCTCTGCCCGGCGTGTTCGGCCGTGCTGCGCCAGCACACGGCTGAACCTTTTCGGGCAGAGCAACGCGCAGATGCGCTGGTGGGAGTAATGGGGCGTTCGCTTTTGCCCGTCGTGGCGGCGGGCGTGTACCGGGACGCCCTGGCTGAGACCATCCTTGCGTTCAAGAACCATGGGCGCACCGAGCTGGCGGCACCCTTGAGCCGCGCCCTGTCCCGTGCCATGAGTGCCCTGCTCGACTCGGTGGATCCGCCCACCACCAGAATGCTCGTCGTGGTGCCCGTGCCCAGCACCGGCAGCGGATGGCGGCGCCGCGGATATGACCCTGTGGCGATGATTCTGCGGGCCATGGAGCACGAGGGCAGGTTGCCTGCCCAGACGGCAATAATGCCTCTTTTGGGCATCAAGGCAAAGCCGCCCTGGCGAAGGCGCCACCAGAAGGGTTTGGGCCGGGCGGAACGGCGGCGCAACGTACGTAACACTATGAAAATACGGCGCAGGAAGCTGCGCCATGTTTGGCTCAGAGCGAACCCTGACGAAGCTCTTGTGGTGGTGGTTGACGACGTGCTGACCACAGGCTCAACGTTGCAAGAAGCCGTCAAAACACTGAAGAATACGGGCCTGAGCGTGTATGCAGGGGTGGTGCTGGCGGCAGCACGGGCACCCGAGGGTGGGCACGAATTAGTCCCCCGAGAACGACTCGAATGAAAATTTACTTGAACAAAAGATGAATAAAGCCATGCAGTGAACTAACGTGAGTGAACGGGTACCTCTTCCGAGAGGAAACCGCCCGTCGGCGGTCTGGAATGTAGCGCCAAATGCTAGCCGGCCGCCGTGTCACCGAAGATATTTGGAGGGCACCATGGAGTTCATGATCACCGGTCGCAACTTGAGCGTTTCGGACCGATTCCGCGAATACGCTGGCGAGAAGCTCACAAAGATCGAACAGCTGGCCAACAAGGTCCAGCGGGTCGACGTGAAGGTTTCCAAGGAGAGCAAGGCCCGCACAGCAGACACTCCTCTAACAGTTGAGTTGACGGTTCTGGGCCGAGGCCCCGTGATCCGCGCCGAAGCCGCCGCATCCGACAAGTTCGCAGCTTTTGATCTGGCTTACGGGAAGCTGCTGGAACGACTCCGCCGCGCCAAGGACAAGAAGAAGGTCCACCACGGCCGGCACGCTCCCGTTGCAGTCAACGAGGCCACAGGTTCACTGACTCCCGTGAGCAGTACCGAGCCAATCTACGCACAGAGCGTCCCTGTTGCGGTTCCGGAAAAGCTGCCGTACGAGATCGAAAACGACATCCCCGCGGGTGATTCGCCCGTGCTGATCCGTCGCAAGGTTTTCCCCGCCACAGCATTGTCCCTCGATGATGCCGTGGACAACATGGAAATGGTGGGTCACGACTTCTACCTCTTCATCGATTCCGCAACCGGCATCCCCTCGGTGGTCTACCGCCGCAAGGGGTGGACCTACGGTGTCATCTCCCTCGATGACAACGCCGATGTTCTGGAAGAGATCTCGGCCTACCGGTCACCGGATGAGCCAGCCCGCGTCTAGGCAATTCCACCGGACTCATAGTGAGCCGAAGTCCGCACAAAGTAGTCCGCACAAAGTCAAGGAGCAGAATTTATGGGTGCAAGTCTGAGCCTCTCGCAGGCCAGACGCATTGCACTCAAGGCTCAAGGACTTGCAAGCGTCCGGTCCGCCCAACCCGTCACAGCACGGGAGGTGGGCCGGACTTTTGCGCAACTGCAGCTGGTTCAAATTGACTCCGTCAACGTTCTCTCCCGCAGCCACTACCTGCCCTTCTTTTCGCGGCTGGGGCCCTACGACACCGCCGTGCTCAATTCTTTGGCGGGGAGGTCTCCAAGGAAGCTGATGGAGTACTGGGCCCATGAGGCAAGCTTCATCCGCCCGGAGCATTTTCATGATTTGCGGCCCTGGCAAAAACGGCGCTGGGTGGGTTCCGCCGCCATGGAGACCGGGCTTCGGGAAACTCTCGAAGCAAGCATTCTGCAGGTCCTGGCGCACAGCAATCCCCTGACGGCCCGGGAGATCAAGGCCAGAATTGGTCATGAAGAAACAGTGAGCAAGGATCACTGGGGCTGGAACTGGAGCGCGGTAAAACGAGCCCTTGAAGGACTCTTTGAGCGCGGCGTAGTGGGCGTTGCCTCGCGCAATGAACAATTCGAACGCCGGTACTCACTCATTGAAAAGATTTTGCCGCCGGCCCGGCGCGGCCAGTGGGCTCCGGGGGAGGCCGTGGACTCTGCAATCAAGGAGGAATCCCTCACACGCCTCATATCCGCAGCAGCCCAAGCCCACGGCATCGGCACCACCAGATGCTTTGCCGACTACTTCCGGCTCCCACCCAAGGCAGCCGAACACGCAGTGAAACAACTTGTGGCTGCGGCGGAGCTGACACCTGTCACGGTGGTTGGCTGGCCCGAGCCCACCTATGTGCATGCCACAGTCAGAACGCCGCGGAAGGCAACAGGCCAGGCCTTATTGAGTCCTTTTGATTCGCTGGTCTTTGAGCGCAGGCGGCTGGAGCGGCTCTTCAACTTTCACTACCGGCTGGAAATCTACACCCCCGAACACAAGCGAAAGTATGGATATTACGTCTTGCCGTTTCTGCTGGGCGAGAACATCGTGGCCCGGGTGGATCTCAAAGCAGACCGGCAAGCGGGTGTTCTCATGGTTCGTGGCGCCTTTGCCGAAGCCGATGCGCCCGCAGATACCGCCCATCACTTGGCCACCGAGCTGGAACTGATGGCCCAATGGCTGGGACTTGGCGCCGTCGTCGTCCTCGACCATGGGGACTTGGCCGCGACACTGAGGGCGGCCTTGCAATAACTGGCAGTGCGCTCTGCGTCTTCTCACGTAGACTGAACACGCCACTTTTAGGTGCAACAGATTGGGAGCAATTTCGTGCCATCACTTCTTGAACGGGTTCTTCGTACAGGCGATCGCAAAACGCTTAAACGACTCAATGTGCTTGCTGACGCCATTGATTCGCTGGAGGAGCCCTTCCAGACCTTCACCGACGCTGAGCTGCGCGAGGAAACAGACAAGCTCAAGCAACGCCACGAAGATGGTGAGACTCTCGATGACCTGCTGCCGGAGGCTTTTGCCGCCGTGCGCGAAGCATCCTCCCGCACCCTGGGCCTGCGCCACTTCCGTGTTCAGCTTATGGGTGGAGCAGCACTGCACCTGGGCAACATTGCCGAGATGAAAACTGGTGAAGGTAAAACCCTGGTGGCTACAGCCCCGGCCTACCTGAACTCGCTCACCGGCAAGGGCGTCCACGTGGTCACGGTCAACGACTACCTGGCGGAGTACCAGTCCGATCTTATGGGCCGCGTGTTTAGGTTCCTGGGTCAGAGCAGCGGTTGCATCATTTCCAACCAGGATCCCGCAGTACGCCGCGCCCAGTACGCCGCGGACATCACCTACGGCACCAACAACGAATTTGGCTTTGACTACCTGCGCGACAACATGGCGTGGAGCAAGGATGAGCTGGTCCAGCGCGGCCACAACTTCGCCATTGTGGATGAAGTTGACTCCATCCTCATCGATGAGGCCCGTACGCCGTTGATCATTTCCGGTCCGGCCTCCGGCGATGCCAACCGCTGGTATGGCGAGTTCGCCAAGGTGGTGCTGCGCCTGAACATCGACGAGGACTACGAAGTTGATGAGAAGAAGCGCACCGTGGGCGTCCTTGAGGAAGGCATCGAAAAGGTTGAGGACTACCTGGGCATTACCAACCTCTACGAATCTGCCAACACGCCGCTGATCGGTTTCCTGAACAACGCCATCAAGGCCAAGGAACTGTTCAAGCGCGACAAGGACTACGTCATCATGGACGGCGAAGTTCTCATTGTTGATGAGCACACCGGTCGTATTCTTGCTGGCCGCCGCTACAACGAGGGCATGCACCAGGCCATTGAAGCCAAGGAGGGTGTGGAGATCAAGGCTGAAAACCAGACCTTGGCCACAGTGACCTTGCAGAACTACTTCCGCTTGTACGAGAAGCTCTCCGGCATGACTGGTACTGCCGAGACTGAGGCGTCCGAGTTCATGGGAACCTACTCTCTGGGTGTTGTTCCCATCCCCACCAATAAGTCCATGCAGCGTGTTGACCAGCCCGACTTGGTTTACAAGAACGAGGTAGTGAAGTTCGACGCCGTTGTGGCTGACATTGTGGAACGCCACGAAACGGGCCAGCCGGTCCTGGTCGGCACCACAAGCGTTGAAAAGAGCGAGTACCTCTCCAAGAAACTGGCAAAAGCCGGCGTCAAGCACGAGGTCCTGAACGCTAAGAACCACGCCCGTGAAGCCGCCATTGTGGCTCAGGCTGGCCGCCGTGGAGCCGTCACCGTTGCCACCAACATGGCAGGCCGCGGAACTGACATCATGCTCGGTGGAAACGCCGAGTTCAACGCCGTTGCCGAATTGGCCGCGCGCGGACTTGACCCGGAGGAGACTCCGGAAGAGTACGAGGCAGCCTGGCACGACGCGTTCGAGGAAGCCAAGCTGGCCGTCAAGGACGAGCACGAGGCAGTGTTGGAAGCTGGTGGCCTGTACGTTTTGGGCACCGAGCGTCACGAATCACGCCGCATCGACAACCAGCTCCGAGGCCGGTCGGGCCGTCAGGGCGACCCGGGTGAGTCCCGTTTCTACCTGTCGCTGACAGATGACTTGATGCGTTTGTTCAACTCTGGTGCCGCCGAGCGTCTCATGTCGCGTTCCTCGATGCCCGATGATGTGGCATTGGAGTCCAAGCTGGTGTCCAAGGCGATTGCCTCGGCCCAGGGCCAGGTTGAGGGCCGCAACGCTGAGCAGCGCAAGAACGTGCTCAAATACGACGACGTCCTGAACCGCCAGCGCGAAGCCATTTACAGCGACCGCCGCCGGATTTTGGAAGGTGGCGACCTGCACGAAAAGGTCCAGCACTTCCTTGAGGACACCGTCAACGAGATCATCGACGCGTCGTTGGGACAGGCCCAGGCAGGCGAATTGGACTTCCACGCACTGTGGACCAACCTGCGCACCATCTACCCCGTCACTGTGACCGTCGATGAGATCGGTGAAGAAGCCGGCGGAATAGGCCGCATCACCGCCGAGACGCTCAAGACCGAGCTGCTCTCGGATGCCCGCGTTGCCTACCAGGAACGTGAAGCTGCCCTGGGTGCGGAGACCATGCGTGAGCTGGAACGCCGCGTGGTGCTCTCCGTGGTGGGACGCAAGTGGCAAGAACACCTGTACGAGATGGATTACCTCAAGGAGGGCATTGGCTTGCGCGCCATGGCCCAGCGTGACCCCTTGGTGGAGTACCAGCGTGAGGGCTATGAGATGTTCCAGTCCATGATGGCTGCCATCCGTGAGGAAAGCGTTGGCTTCCTGTTCAACCTGGAAGTTCAGGTGGAGAACGCTCCGGCAACTGCTGTCGGCGTGGTCGCCGACCAGCCTTCGGCCTTGATGGACCGTGTTGCTGGCGCAGGATCCGAGGGTGCCGGCGGCGCTGTGGCTCCGCGCATCACCGCTCCCGGTTTGGAAGCCCCCGCAAAGCCTGCCCAGCTGCGATTCACGGCCCCTGACGAGCAAGGTGGCGTGGAAACGCACGTTGAGCGCCGCAGCGCCGGTGGCTTGCCGCCGTCGGCCAAGCGTGCTGGCAACAAAAACAAGGGCAAGAAAAAGCGCTAACCGCATGAACTAGGTGTCTGCTTTCACTGCTTTAGATACAATGGCGGCTCGCGTGCGGGCCGCCATTGTTGTACCCAGACGTTGTCCCCAAACGCGCCGGCGCTTACCCGATGCGAAGTGCTGTGACCTTCCAGAGGCCGTGGCTGAGTTCGAAGCGCATTGCCATGGCACGGAATCGTGTCCTGTCGGCAATCACCACAGCTGTTTCAAAGATCCCGGGGGAGATGCAACTGCAGTGGACTGAATGAACCACGGGCTGGGGGTGCAGCAGGTGGACGTTGTTTTCCAGTGCTTCATGGCTGCCACGCCGTGCCACGGCCTTGCAGGCCTCCGCATGAAGCCGGGCCCGGGTTGTCAATGAACTCATGCAGCGTGCATCGAGCCATCGGGACAACTGGTGGACGCTTCTGACACCGTTGAGCACTTCCACAGCGGACTGGGCGATCCGCCCGGACATGGCCGCCACGGTGGCGCGCTCCGCAGCCTCCGGGTCCAGTGCCTGCACCTTTGTGGCTGGCACTGTTCCAGCCGGGGAGAGCTGGGCCGGTCCTTGCCGGATTCGGCTCGGCATCTTCACAACAGTCCCGCCCGGCTCGTCCAGGGGCTCCAACAACGGAACCGGTTTGACCACCAGGACTGTGGACTCGGCTGTGGTGCGGGGGATGGCTGCTGTACTCATGGGGTGCTCCTCTACTTGTGAACCCAACGTGCCGCGCCCTGCGTGGTTGGCAGGGTTGTGATGCCAAGTGCTAGTATCTGGACGGTGCATGCAGTACTTGTCCGGGAAGAATGTAATTGGGGTCGGATCCGATGGTGTCTCGATTGGCGCTGTACCAGCGCGGCCAGGCCTGGGCCACCTCCATGTCGGTCGAAAAAGGCCCCAGCGCAGCGGCCGCTATGGACCACAGGCTGTCACCGCTCTTGACTACCACGTCCAAGTCACTGTTGTTGTGCGGTGCCTGGGCCGAGGGGGAGTTTTGCGTCGGGTCCTCGGCAGCGATCCCTGCGCCAGCTGGTTCTGTGGCCGGCCGGGTTGACGGACGGATCAAAAGGTCGGGGGCGGTTTCCGGTGTGCGCGGGATCCATTGCGGTTCTATGGGTGGCGCCGAAACCGTCGGGAGAATGTCTGCACCGGGCCCGGCCGGGCTGGGGGTTGGAGCATCCGCCACCGTTTCGGTGCGCCAGAGCGGGTCAACCCCGGGCGCTTCTGCGGCCGCAAGTAATGGTGTGGCCAGAAGATTCAGTCCCAATACGGCGGTGACCACCCGTCGCATGAATGCCGGCGAGCAGCTTGCCGTAAAAGCTGCCACTTTAGTTTCTCCCCGGACGTGGGCCACGGCGGACACGCACGCGCACGTCATGGCAAGGAGCCACCAACACAGCAGCGCGATGCCCGCACCAGCTCCAGCCACGCCCAACAGTTCCGCCAGATCCAGCGGCTGCGTCCACCCGCCGTTCCTGTCGCGAAGCCGCACCAGTGAGACTCCACTAAACACCAGTGATGCGCCGAGAAACAGAATTGCCGCTGTCATGGCCAGGTCGGCTCGTGTCTGTCGTTTCAACGAAGCTCTCCCTTGAACTTGTTTGACCCTGTTTGACTACATATAAACACCTTGAACTCATTTTGAACTCATTAATGCCGCGTGTCCAGAGGTGGCGGGAAAATTGTGAACAACTCAACAACTGCCGCGACTGCACACGTCCCGTGGTGCGTCATCTCAAGTTGCTCGCGAATTCATTGCTGTGTGGCTTGTCGTGGCCGCTGCCCGGGCCTTCATCTGCGCATGATGCGCAGCGCCAGCACCGCGGCGTGCGCATGACCAAAGTTAACTTCGGCTATGCGTGGGCGGGGGTGCTGGCACTGCGCCAGTGTCATTCCTGCGCAAGCGAAGCAGCTGGCAACGCGCAGGCGCAAAGCCACCTGGGGCATGCACCCCAATTCGCGAGCACTTTAGATGAGTCACGTCGACAACTTGACGGCATGGCGGCCCTGCGCCTAGCGTGACGCCATGCGGTGGGAACTACTTTTTGGCGACTTGGAAGCTCAGTGGCATGAGGCCAACCAGCTGGATCTGGAGCGGCATGTCAACGAGCTGGCCCGGGTGGAGGCGTCACAGCTGACGTTGGCCGAGGCATTGAGGGGTTCGGTGGGACAACAGATTTCGCTCGCCATGTGCAATGGGACTGCATTTCACGGCGAAGTGCAAAGAGTTGAGCCGCAATGGATATTGCTGAGTGAGGACAATCGCTCGGTTGTGCTCCCGCTGGCCAAGGTGTCGCGGGTTCAGGGGCTGGGAACCCAGCGTGCGCGGGCCGCAAGCAAAATCCAGTACTCGCTCGCTGCCGCGCTGCGGGTGTTGGCAAGAAATCGCTCGGCAGTGGTTCTTGACCTGGATACGGCGCATCCCGCCAGTATTCGCGGGGTGCTTGATCAAGTGGGTGCCGACTATGTGCAGCTCATGCAATTGGCCGACGGCGTCAGCCGGGACCGTGGGAATCGGCAAGGCAATGTTGTGGTTCCCTTGGGCAGCCTAGTGTCCATCGTCTCGGCCGCCGACAACGAGTTTTAGCCGTGACCGAGGAACTAGCGGGAGCTTGACGCGGGGTTCTCCGAGGCGAGCATCGCCCGGGCTGCTGCGTGACGGTCGTCGATGAACTGTTCAAATTTTGCTTCGTCCACGCGCCATTGCCCACGGCCACCAATTTGAAATGCCGGCAGCTCGCCACTGTGGACCAGCGCGTAGCATGCGGCGGCGGAAATCTGCAGCTGTTCGGCAACATCAGCCAAAGTGAGGAATCGAGGCATGCACTCATTATCCATCCTTTGGTCTTGTTTGACGAGGTTTATTAAGGTTTTCCCATGGTTTCCAAGGTGTTGGTGCCATCCGCTGCCCAGTTGTCCACAGATTAGGGGCATTTTCGCATAAGGGGGTTTCACCACGCGCCCATCGGTTGTAGAAATAGGTACACAACGCTCCCTACAGGGCATGGGTTCGCGCATCTTTTGAGGCGTACCTGGACTTTCCTGGTGGAACGTTCCGTTACGGGGAGGAACCATGGCTTTGGAAGCGCAGGGGCAGGCCGCACGGTTGAGCAAGCCCTCATGGAAGGATCCCCGGCTCTTGATAGGCATCCTCCTGGTTTTGGCCTCAGTGGCCGGTGTTGTGGCACTTGTTGGCAACGCCGGCAAAACGGTGCCAGTGTATGCCGCAAAGGACGCCCTGGTGGTGGGGCAGAAGATCACGCCCGAATCGTTCAACATTGTTCACGTTCAACTCGGTGATGTGGGCGGGAAGTACCTGAACCCGGAGGTGGTTCTGGGCGAAAATAGTGTGGCCGTGCGGATGGTGCCCAAGGGTGAACTTGTTGCCCGGTCCAGCATTGGGCAAACGGATGCCCTGGACCGCAAACCCGCACCCGTGACAGTCAGCGAACCCCTGCCCAAGGAGGTGGTGGTGGGCTCCTACGTTGATGTTTGGGTTGCTCTCCCGGATGAGCGCAACGGCTTTCAGGCCCCCGTCCTGATGTTGCCAGGGGCCGAAGTTGCCGCGCTCAATGTTGCCTCCGGGTCACTGGGTTCGGGCAAGTACATGCAGATCATGGTGTTGGTAAGCGATGCTCAAATGCCAAAATTCCTCGGTGCCGTGGCCAACAAAGCCAAAGTCTCCGTGGTGTGGAATCCCGGGGCCGCGCAATGAACGTTGTGAGCGTCGTATCAGTGGGCGACACCGCAACGGGCGTCATAGACCAGCTTGCAGCGCGCCGGGGATTGCTGAACATTGTCCGGCGATGCCCAGAACTGGCGCAGCTGCTGGCCGCCTGCCAGAGCGGGCTGGCCCAGGTGGCTGTGGTGGCCCAGTGCGCAGGCGACTTGACTGCGACGCTGGTGGACAGGCTCGCGGCAGTGGGCGTCAGTGTGGTGGCCGTTGCGGAAACGCCCGAAGACGCCCGCCGCCTGCACAGCATGGGAGCAGCCGTTGTGCCTGGAAACGTCACCGTAGAGTCATTGAGTGCGGCGGTGCTGGCGACCGTCGAGAGCACGCGTCACCACCTCTCCACGGGCTATGCTGTCCCGGCCGCCCCTGACCTTGACGGTGGGCTCCTGGAGCTGCAGCCCAAGTTCGACATCGGACCCCTTGCCACGGGCGGTACTGGGCCTGTTTTCGCCGGGGAAGCTCTGGAAGGGGCAGGAGAGCCCGCGGCCCCAACCGTTCCAAGATCAGAAATGACGGAGTCGGCACCAGGCGGCGATGCTGCGATGGGCCCGGATCAAAGGCCCCCACAGCAGAACCGGCCACTTTCCTCGCCCGAGCGCACAGCTCGGCCGCACCAGGCGGCGCCTCACGATGTGCCTTCACGCCTGGACGCGGAAAGCCTAGATGGGCAAGCCACACCGGCTGGCGGACCCCGACAGCTGCCAGCGGGACTGGCGGCCAAAGTTCGGGCCCGGCTGCACAGGGATGGAATCCCGTGGCAAAGCAGTCGGAGCCAAGCAAAAGTAGGCCCACTGGCAGTAAACGCCGGAGCTTCGCTTCCGCATGGCAGCGGCACGCTGGTGGCCGTGTGGGGCCCCATCGGATCGCCAGGACGCACCACTGTGGCCATCAACGTTGCCGCGGAGCAGGCAGCCGCCGGTCGCTCGGTCATGCTGATAGATGCTGACAGTTTTGGGGCAAGCGTTGCTGCGGCGCTGGGACTGCTGGATGAGTCTGCCTCCTTTGCCCAAGCCTGCAGGGCAGCAGATCAAGGTCAGCTAAGCAGTGCACAGTTGTCCAAAATTTCCACCCAGGTCGTCTTTTCTTCAGGAACCTTTTCACTCCTGACGGGGCTTACCCGCCCAGACAGGTGGCCGGAATTGCGGGCTGCTGCTGTGCAGCGTGTACTTCTGCGTGCCAAGGAGATGGCTGATCTTGTCGTTGTGGATTGTGGTTTTTCGCTGGAGAGCGATGAAGAACTGAGCTACGACACCGTGGCGCCGCGGCGCAATGCTGCGACCTTGATGGTCTTGAGCCAGGCGGACATCATCTACGCACTGGGCAATGCTGACCCGGTGGGGATTCCACGCCTCATTCGGGGCTTGGCCGAGCTGGCCCACCAATGCCCCGCGACAGATGTTCGCGTGGTGGTCAACAAGGTCCGCCGCAGGGCTGTGGGCGGAGCGCCGGAGAGGGCCCTTGCCCAGGCATGGGAACGCTTTGGGCCAACACTGGCCATCAAGCATTTCCTGCCATGGGAGCCCGAACTGACGGACAAGGCCCTGTTGGAGGGGAGGCTGCTGCAAGAGATTGCTCCCGACGCGCCATTGCGCAAGGCCATTCTCGGCCTCAGTTGTGCAGCTGTCCAGCGAAACCCGGAAAGCGCTGTAAGAAACGCCACAGCGAAGCTTGAAGTTCAGGGCTAGGCTCAGGTGTACGGTCGCAAAGAAGCGATCTTTTCTCTTTGACGGAGGCGTTATTTTATGTCATCGCACTCATCCAACCCCGAGCCTTTCAAGGATTCACACCGGGTTGGCGGCCAGTCATTTATCGATGACTACTTTGTGCAACTTTCTGCCGAGGACGCTGCTCTCTATGAGCCGGCAGTCTTGGAGGCAAGGGCGCTCGCGCACCAGGCCTTGGCGGCTAAGCGGACCCCCAGCCAAGCCAATGTGGAAATTCTTGATGAGCATGATGCCAGCGTGGTTTATATCGTCACCGATGACATGCCGTTCCTTGTGGACTCCGTCACCGCAGAGCTGGTGCGGCAGAAGCTAGCCATCCATCTGGTCACCCACCCCGTATTTGTGGTGTCGCGCGATAAGAACAGCAACGCCATGACCTCCGTGACAAAGGTGCCCACCCATACCGGCATTGCCAGCGGCGACACCTCGGCCATGCCCAATATTTCCCATCTGCTCGGCGACGGGGACAATGCCTCATTCCTTGAGTCCTGGATAACCGTTGAAATTCCCAAGACGGACGACGCCGCCAAACAGGAATTGCTGGCTGGCCTGAACAAGGTCCTTGCCAATGTGCGCTCGGCTGTTGAGGACTGGCCAGCCATGCGGGAGAAGGCGCTGAGCCGCGCCGAAATCCTGGCAACTGTGCTGGCCGGGGAGTCCTTGGTGGACCTGCGCGAGGCCGAAGATCTTCTCCACTGGATGGAAGCCGACAACTTCACTTTCCTGGGCTACCGCGAATACGATCTGTCCAAGCAAGACGGCGAAGATGTCCTGGTCAACCGTGAAGGCAGCGGCTTGGGCTTGTTGCGGGAAGATGCCAACCACGTCTCCGTGCAACACCTGACCATCACCGGCCAGCGCAAGGCCCGCGAAAAGCGTGTCCTGGTCATCACCAAGGCCAACTCGCGCTCAACGGTGCACCGCGGCGCGTATCTGGACTACATCGGCATCAAGTCCTTTGATGCCCAGGGAAACGTCAACGGTGAGCAACGCTTCATCGGCCTGTTCTCCTCCGCTGTTTACACGGGTTCTGTGCGCAACATTCCCGTGGTCCGTGAAAAAGTCGATGCCGTTCTGCGCCATTTCGGCTTCCCTCCCAACTCGCACTCCGGCAAGGACCTCTTTGCCGTTCTGGAAACCTACCCGCGTGATGAACTGTTCCAGATCGAGATTCCTGACCTGATCGAGATCGCCAACGGCATCCTGCGTCTGGCCGAACGCCGTCGAACACGGCTGTTCCTGCGCCCCGACATCTACGGCAGATTCATGTCTGCATTGGTGTACATCCCGCGTGATCGGTACACCACGGCGGTGCGCCATCGCATCGAGCAGGAGCTCACGAGCACCTTTGGTGCCGTTGCCATTGACTTTGAGGCGCGGATGAGTGAATCGGCGCTGGCCCGCTTGTTCTTCCGCATCCGGCTGCCCAAGGAATACCTGGTGCCCGAGGATTTGCAGGTTGCCGAACTGGAACAGCGCCTGGTGCGCGCGGCCCGATCATGGCCCGAAGGTATTGCCCAGATACTGCGCGAAACGCAGCCACTGGAAGTTGCAGACCGTTTGGTGCCCAAGTGGTCGGAGGCGTTCCCGCCCAGCTACCGCATTGATTTCGAGGTCGAGGACGCCCTCGCCGATATTGCCAGCTTTGAGGAATTCGACGCCAGCTACAAGGAAGTCATTGCCGCTGGCTTGAGCCCCGCCCAATGCGCACCCGGCATGCAGGTCTACCTGCCGGCGGGGACCTCGGAAACGTTGGAGGAAGACGCCCGTGTCAAGCTCTTCATGGCCCATCCCCAGAGCCTCACCAAGATTCTGCCGTTCTTCCACAACCTTGGCCTGGAAGTTCTTGACGAGCGGCCCTTCGAGATTGAAACCGCCGACAAGCGTGACTTTTTCCTGTACGACCTTGGCCTGAAGTACCCGGCAGGTGTGGACCCGCTGGCAACGGCGGAACTGCTCACGGCGGCCTTTGGGGCAGCCATCACGGGCCAAAGCGAATCCGATCCCTTTGACCGTTTGGTGCTCAGCGAAGGCATGCAATGGCGGCAGATCGTGATTTTGCGCGCCTACGCCAAGTACATGCGCCAGATGGGCAATGCCAACTCCTACGGTTTCATTGCCGCCACCCTCCTGCAAAACGTTGACGTGACCCGCGGCCTGGTTGAGTTGTTTGAGGCCCGTTTCAACCCAGCCATCGAGGACGCGGCCCGCCCAGAGATGCTGGGCGAGATTCATGTCCGGCTCAATACGGCGCTGGAGAATGTGCCCACCTTGGATGCGGACCGTGTTCTGCGCACCTTCACCAACCTGCTGGATTCCACCCTGCGCACCAACTACTACCGGAACCGCGACTTCCTGAGCATGAAGCTCAACCCGGCAACCATTGAGGGTCTGCCAGCGCCGCGGCCCATGTTTGAAATCTGGGTTTACTCCCCACGCGTTGAAGGCACGCACCTGCGTTTTGGCAAGGTGGCTCGTGGCGGCCTGCGCTGGTCCGATCGCCGTGAGGACTTCCGCACGGAGGTGCTGGGTTTGGTCAAGGCTCAGACAGTTAAGAACGCGGTGATTGTGCCCACCGGAGCCAAGGGCGGGTTCTTCGCCAAGCAGCTGCCCAACCCTGCGGTTGACCGCGGCGCCTGGATCACTGAAGGCCAGGAGAGCTACAAAACGTTCATTCGCGGCTTGCTGGATGTCACGGACAACCTGGTGACATCCGACGCCGGTGAAGTTGTGGTCCCGCCGGTAAACGTTGTCCGCCACGACGGCGATGACACGTACCTGGTGGTGGCCGCGGACAAGGGCACCGCGTCCTTCTCCGACACGGCTAATGCGATCTCGGCTGAGTACAATTTCTGGCTGGGTGACGCCTTCGCCTCCGGCGGTTCGGTCGGTTACGACCACAAGGCCATGGGTATCACCGCCCGCGGTGCCTGGGAGTCGGTCAAGCGGCACTTTAGCGAGTTCGGCGTCGACACCCAAACCCAGGAGTTCACGGCAGTTGGGGTGGGCGATATGTCAGGTGACGTGTTCGGCAACGGACTGTTGCGCACCCGCCACGTGCGGCTGGTGGCGGCCTTTGACCACAGGGATATTTTCCTTGACCCCAACCCTGCTGCCGGCATTTCCTTTGATGAGCGCCAGCGGCTCTACGATCTGCCCCGTTCGTCATGGCAGGACTACAACCCGGAACTGATCAGCAAGGGCGGCGGAGTGTACTCACGCTTGCTGAAGTCCATCCCCGTCTCTGAAGAAGTTTGCTCAGCGCTCGGCCTGCCCGAGGGCACGGTCAAGCTCAGTCCGCCGGAATTGCTGCGCGCCATCTTGCTGGCGCCCACTGACCTGCTGTACAACGGCGGCATTGGCACCTACATCAAGGCCAGCACCGAAACCCATGCCGAAGTGGGGGACAAGGCCAACGATTCCATCCGTGTTGACGGCGCTGGCCTGCGAGTCAAGGTGATCGGTGAGGGTGGCAACCTGGGCATGACCCAGCGCGGCCGTGTGGAGGCTGCCTTGCACGGGGTCATCCTCAATTCCGATGCCATTGACAACTCCGCCGGTGTTGATTGCTCTGATCATGAGGTCAACATCAAAATCTTCGTTGACCGCATGGTGGCGGCAGGGAAATTGGATCCTGCCGAACGCACCGATTTCCTCATGTCCATGACGGATGAAATTGGGCACCTGGTGCTGGAAGACAATATTGAGCAAAACATTCTCCTGCTCAATGACCGCCAGCGTGTGGTGGAGTGGAGCCCCAGCTTTGAACGCTTCATGGATTGGCTTGACGAGCATGCAGAGCTGGACCGGGAACTGGAAGCATTGCCCAGCAACGCACAATTGCGCGAACGCCTGGCAACAGGGCAGGGCCTGACATCGCCTGAGCTCGCAGTTTTGCTGGCCTACGCCAAGATGGAATTGGCCAAGGCGCTGAGCAACAGCGACCTGGCCGAGGACCCCTGGTTCAAGAAGACGTTGCGCAGCTACTTCCCGGCCGAAGTGGCGGCACGCTTTGACGCTGAGCTGGACACCCACCCGCTGCGCAAGGAAATCATTGCCACAGTGGTGGCCAACGACATGGTTAATTTGGGTGGCATCACCTTTGCCTTCCGCGCCATGGAAGAATCCTCAGCCACTGAAGTAGTCATCGCCAAGGCGTTCGTTGCCTTGCATGAGATCTTTGATTTTGCTGCCATGAGCAGTGCGCTGCGCGAGTTGCCGCCAAGCTTCTCCACGGAGCAGTGGTCAGCGGTGCATCTGGACATGCGACGGCTCTTGGACCGTGCCGTCCGTTGGCTCGTCAATGAAGGCATCACCGCGCACAACATCGACGACGTGGTCAACCGCTTCAAGCCTGTGGTCAGCACCTTGGGCACCCACATGGAGGACTTCTTCCAAGGCGTTGATGTGGAGCGCGTCCAGACGTGGCGCAACAGAGCCGAAGCGTTTGACATGCCGGCAGACCTGGGCCGGCGCTGGGCTGAACTCTTTGAGACGTTCCCGCTCCTGGATGTGGCAAAGGTGAGCGAATTCCTGGCTGAACCAGAAGACGCCGTGGCCAGCGTGTACTACGCGCTGTACAACCGGTACGCCGTGGACGCCTTGCTCGAACGCATCACAGCGTTGCCGCGCAACGACAGGTGGCAGGCCTTGGCCCGTGCCGCGTTGCGCGATGACCTGTACGCCACTACGGCGGACATGACCAGCAACGTCATGGCCAGCACCGAGAGCGGCACCCCGTACATGGAGCGGATCCAGACCTGGGAGGCGCAAAACCAGGAACAGTTGGCCCGGGCCGTGCGCATGTTTGAAGAGGTCAATGAACTCGAACAAGACGATATGGCGTCATTGTCGGTAGCATTGAGGCTCTTGCGTTCGATCGTGCGGCGTTAGCAGCTGCGCCGATCCAACGGTCAGTGCTGTGCCCGCTGCATGAGCAGCGGGCACAGCCACCCATCTATAAGGAGCCCACATGGCAGTCTTTGCCGACATGATTAGGGACAGTTCAAAACTGGGCCCGGGCGACGCCGAATGGTTGCACCTGCTGGTGGGCGACTGGCAGATGATCGCCGATTTGTCCTTTGCCGACCTGGTCCTGTGGTTCCCGTCCGAGAACCAGGAGTACGTGGCCCTTGCCCATGTGCGCCCGTCTACCTCCCACACCATGTTTCATGCAGACTTTGTGGGTGATCCGATTCAGCCCGAGCTTGACCCCCTGGTGCGGGCAGCGTCGGCTAGTCAAAACATTGAGCGCTCCCATGAGACCAAAATTTGGAACTCTGACATGGCGATGCGTGTTGAAGCCATTCCCATGGTGCGCAATGGCCGGACACTTGCCGTCATTACCACCCACATGGATCTTTCCAGTTCGCGGATGCCGTCACGGCTGGAGCTGACCTACCGCCAGTGCGCCTATGACCTCTTGAAGATGGGAACCTTAGGCCTCTGGCCTGACTTTGCCTCACCCACGGGTTCACGCCGTGGTGCCCCGCGTGTGGGCGATGGGCTGCTGCGGCTGGATGTGGACGGTATTGTCCAGTACGCCAGCCCCAACGGCGTTTCGGCTTTCCGCAGGCTGGGAGATGGGGAGTCACTGGAGGGCCGTTCCCTGGCCGAAGTCACCACAGGGCTGCTCAAGGACCGCCGGATGGTCGATGAGTCCCTGCCGCTGGTTGTGACAGGGCGCATGCCGTGGCGGACGGAGATAGAATCCCGCGGGGTGAGCTTGTCCCTGCGCGCCATTCCCCTGCGCGACGGGACGGAACGTTTTGGGGCATTGGTGTTGTGCCGCGATGTTTCTGAACTTCGACGCCGGGAGCAGGAACTCGTCACCAAGGACGCCACCATTCGCGAGATCCACCATCGGGTGAAGAACAATCTGCAGACGGTGGCGGCGCTTTTGCGGATGCAGTCCAGGCGCATGCACAGCGAGGAAGGCAAGCAGGGCCTGGAGCAGGCCATGCGCCGGGTGGCAACCATCGCCCTGGTGCACGAAACCTTGTCCCAAGGGCTGGCACAGAATGTTGACTTTGACGAGCTGATCGACAGGCAGTTCAGACTTTCTGCCGAGGTGGCCTCGCCGTCGCAAAGGGTCCGCACCGAACGCGAAGGCGCCTTTGGTGAGTTGCCCAGCGATTTCGCCACCCCCCTGGCGTTGGTGATCAATGAACTCGTCACCAACGCTGTTGAACATGGCCTGCAGGACCGCGGGGGAACGGTGTGGCTGACAGCCCACCGCTACAAGAATGACTCAGATGACGACGCGCTGACAGTGGGCATAGCAGACGATGGCGTGGGTCTGCCGCAGGGCCACATCGCCGAAGGACTGGGGCTGCAGATTGTGCGGACCCTGGTGACCAGCGAACTCGGTGGCACCATCGAATGGTCACCGCGGGAGGGCGGCGGTACAGTGGTGACGCTGCAAATGGCCCTCTTCAGCCGCCATTAAACAACTGACCCGCAGAAAACGGCGAAAAAACACGTTTTCAACGTGATTTTTCGCCGTTTTCTGCGGGTCAGTTGGAAAAAGCTGGGGCTAGCTGGCGCGACGGGCGCGAGCTGCGCGGCGCTTCATGGCGCGGCGCTCGTCCTCGCTCAAGCCACCCCAAACACCTGCGTCTTGTCCAGATTCAATGGCCCACTTCAAGCAAGTGTCGACCACTGGACAGCGACGACATACGCTTTTTGCTTCCTCGATTTGCAACAAGGCAGGGCCCGTGTTTCCGACCGGGAAAAACAATTCCGGATCTTTGTCGAGGCAGGCTGCGCGACTACGCCAGTCCATGCTGATCACTCACTCCTTTTAGAACGGGAGGCATTTTGTGAAAGAATTCACGTAGGGCCACATAAGAAAGGGCCCGCTATGGGCCCTCTAGGTCATTGACTTAAGCCTGTCATGTTAACTCTGTGTAAACAAGGGGTAAGAGATGATTTATTAGCTCATATCTGTGAGCGATACGTCACAATGAATCATCGACACTGGGCCAGCTCTCGGCAAACTCCGATAGGGTGCTCTTGTGCAAAACGATCCTGCGACTCCCGCTGACCAGCCCCACCCCGAGTCCTCCGAGCCCCGCGCCAGCGGACTCCATGGCGACGGGCACTCCCGCCCTGCAGGAGTTGTTGTGGTTGCCGCCGTTGTTGCGCTCGAGGCCTTGGTTCTGGGTGTCCTTGGCGCTTGGTCCATCGTCCTGGCGGCGACGGCGCCAACACATTCCCTGGCCAGCGGTGTTTTTCTGATCGTCTTGCTTTTGGCGTTGTCCGCAGGTTTGGCCCTGGTGGCCGTGAACGTCTACAGGGGATTCAGGTGGACACGCTCCGCTGCCTTTGTGTGGCAGTTGTTGATGGTGGCCTTAGCCGTCTCAACATTGCTTGAGGGAAACATTCTGCTGGGGTTGGCCATGCTCCTGCCTCCCGTGGCCGCAGCATATTTCCTGTTTACCCCGAAAGTGGTGGCATTCTCATTACGCTCCGGGGCAGAAAACAACGTCTTGTAAATCCCTGCAACTGATTTTTGCCGGAGTGGGGGTCCCTATTTGTTGGCCTCTTTTGCCGGTCGTTCCGTAAACGGGAATTGAAACCACCGGCAAACGCCGCCATCAACCAAGACGCCGCGCCCCAGCGGCTCCGAGCCCGCCGTATCCAAGCGGACACCCAGCAGCTCGGCATCGGATGGGCGGTGGGGCGTCAGTACGATTCCTTGCGGCAGCGAACGGAGTCCCCACTCCAAGGGCAGCCGGGTCAATACCTGGCTGGACTGGGGGAGGGCAGCCACAATGGTTGCCCCTGCCGCGAGCAATGAACTGATCCGCAGCTGCTCCAAGGGTGCCAATCTGACTGCGTTGTCCACCAAGAAAATCCCGGCCGGATCATCCGCCGGCAATGCGCCAGGGGACAGTGTTTGGAGCAGCTGCGCGCCATTGAGCTGGCACAGTGCGCGCAGAAAAGTGGTCTTTCCGCTCCGGTTTCCGCCCAGGACTGGGATCAGCGCACCCGGACCGGGGATCACCGATAGCAGGTCATGGCCGTCGCCGCCCAGGCCCAAAAACAAGTGTCTTTGAGGCGGCTCCCCGCGTGCGGTGGTGCCGGGGAGCTCCGGGATGACGGTCTGCAGTTCTTCCATGGTGAGAGTGCGAGGCAGGGCAGCCACTGTAAGGGTTCGGGCCGCATGGCTTACACAGTGACGTTCGCGCACGCGAACCCCTTGCTCCGGCGCACCTGCCACGGTGCCAAGCTGTGCAATGTGCATGGTCTCGGGTTCAGACTGCGCCGCGGCGGCATTGATGGGACCGGAAATCCCGGCGCGTCCGGGCATGGCCGTGAAGCGTGGCAGGCGCGGCCACAGCATGGTGGATTCGACGCTGCTGCCGCAACTGAGGAAAATCCTATTGGGTATGGCGGCCAGACAGTGTGACGTCAGGAGTTCTCGACCGCCGCCCACTGCCACCACAAGGTGGCCATTGTTGAAACGGATCAGCTCAACCATGGTTTCCTCGGCCCACGGCCACACGCTGGAGCGGAACGCGCTCACCCAGCGTCCCCAGTCGGAGATACACAGGATCAGTGTTTGGGTGCTGGTCTTGGCAACCTCCAACAGCCGCTGCACCAAGCGGGCCGCCGTCCTGAGCTCGTCGGTGCCCAAGCAGCTTCCCACCCAAGGATTGCTCGCATGGGCAGCCAGCGACCCGTCGCCGTCGAGCAGGTACAACAAACGCCCCTCGGCGGTGGCGCCGGAGTCCAGCCGCGCGTTGGCAGCCAGAAGCTGGCTAACTGCCAGTGACACGGCCAGGGAGGATTCCGCCGTTGTGCCAAAGCAGGCCAGATGGGAGTGGTCTTCGGGGTGCCACAACAAGTGTTCCAGACACTGGCGATGGGGCACGTCCACCATCCCCAGCAGCACAGCGCCGGGGAGGCCCTCACTGTCACTGTGCCTGCCCCCAATGGCACCGGCCAGCGGAAAAGCTGCCGGCAATTCCGGGGCGATAACTGCCGGCGCCCCACAAAGTTCCGGATCCGCAGCCTGCCCGTCCCGCCACGCATTCTTGAAAAGCTGCGTGACGGCATCAATGTCGCTCGCCGAAGAGAATGCCGCGTGGTCGACGGCGGAGCCGCTGAGCAGCCGCTCGGCAAAAAATTCCACGAGTGGCAATTGTCCACGGCTCAGATGAGGGAACCGCAAAGTCGCGCTTTGAAATTCTTCAGCTGGCGCCCCCGCCCTGCTGATGAAACCGCGGCCAGGCGTTGAAACGCTGATGGTGGCCGCAGCACCCGTACCGATCACATCGCTCGAGTCAAAAGTTGATTGCACGCGCAGGCAGATGGAGCTGGTGACATTGGCCCGGATATCGGCGTTCAACGCGCCCTGCGGCCGCTGGGTGGCCATGACCAAATGGATGCCCAGAGACCGGCCCACGGCGGCGATGCGCATCAACTCGGCCATGGCATCCGGATATTGGTCCACCAGAATGCGGAACTCGTCTATGACCACCACAAGATGGGCCATGGCATGACTGCCGGGTGCAGACTTCCTGGCGTGGGGACCTGCGGTGCCAGCGTGCCAGGAACCCACCCTCCCGCCATCATCCCGGGAAGTCTGGGCAAGGGCCGCTGCACGGTACTGGTCACTGTCAGTTGCCTCGGCCTCAGCCAGCGCTGCCTCACGGTGGTGGAGCTCGGCCCGCAAGGATGCAAGCGTGCGTTCCACCCCGTTCCCGCTCAAGTCCGTCAGCAGTGAGGTGGTGTGCGGAAGCTTGGTCAAGGAACCCAACCCGGCCCCGCCTTTGAAATCAATGAAGATGAACTGCAGATCTGCAGGGGAGTGGGCAGCAGCAAGGCTCCCCACCAAGGCCCTAAGGAACTCGGACTTCCCAGAGCCCGTGGTGCCTGCCACCTGCAGGTGCGGGCCATCGTGGCCGAAATCAAACATGGCCGGGCCGGCGCTGGACTGCCCCAAGGCCACGGGCTGCAGGGGGCCGCCGGCGGTGGAACGCCAAGAGTCCAGAAGGGTGTTGGTGCTGAGCTGCCCTGGCAGCGGAACAGAGTTGGCCGCCAAGGATGCAACTGGCGCGGAACCGGGTCCGGCGCCCGTGCTGGCCCGAGAACGTGCATAAGCGTCGAAGACCTTCGGCGAGACGCCGTCTGGCACAAATTCTGCACCCGCAAAATTGCCCACGATTCGGTTGCCGGCAGCCTTCAACTCTATGACGCCACTCCCGGCGTTCGGCTGGCGGCCCGACTCGGGGACAGGTGCGGCGCTCCCAGATTCGGGAGACGGTGCGGGGCCCGGTGTTGGGGCATCAGCGGGAGGATCAGCGGTACTGCTGAGTCGTGTCGGGCTGCTGGGTGGGCCTCCACTGCCATCGGGCACAAAATACAGGACACGCAGACCGGGCGGCATCTGCGGCGCGCGGAAAGCCGCTGCGGCCATGACCACGAGCACGCCAACTGGTCCACCCGCAGCATTCATGGCGCCCGGACCCATGCCGTTCAGTGCCTGCTGCGCCACCGTCACAGTCCCGGCCAACACAGTGTGCGCAAGAAACCTCGCAGTCAGGGGCAGTTGCCCCGCAGGACCCAGCAGCACCACCGGAACAGCCGCAGCGTCGAGCTGCATGAGGATAAAGTTCAGCATCGAGGTCACAGCGTGGGGTGGACCGAGCACCGTGAGCGGCCTCGGGCCCCAGCGAACGCAAAAGGGCTGGCGTTGCAGCAGGGGTGGCGAAAACGCGGGATCCATGGGTGCCAGCACCAGCCTGGCGGCTTGGGTGGCAGTGCCCAGGCGCAACGCCAACTCGCCAGTGGGCGAACAGGACGGAGTTGGGTCAACGCCCGAGTGTGCGGAGAGCATCAACGTTCCGGCATCGGGGAACGCCACGTTGACCTGCTCGGCGCAGTGCCGCGCGGCGTGATCCACGGCAGCCAGGAATGAACGACGGCGTTTACCACCGCCGAACGCTGGCACGAGAACCGCCACAGCTCCCATGGCAGCGAAAGCCAGAAACATCCACGAACCCGTGGCCAGCGCCAAGACGACGCCCATCAGCAAGGGCAGGCAGCCGGCAACAATCATGGCCCGCTGCCGCCGCGGGGAGCCGGCGTTGTGCTGGAGAATCTGGGGTTCCAGCGTGGCGGCATCAAGCAGGTGAGGCTCAGAATCGTTGGGAGCAAGAGTCTGGGACCCGGATCGTAGCCGTGGCCTGCCGGAAGTGCGGGTGCCCCGTGGCTCAGCACCACATCCCTGCGGGACGGTGGGATCCAGGAAACGGAGCTCGAGAACGCTGCTCCCGCAGCCAAGGGTGTCTCCCACTTCCAGGGCAATCCTTCCCTTGGCGGAAAGGGCATTTTCGGTGGGGCCGCACCCGGCGCGGTATAGGGTGAAGCCGCTTGACCGGCGCGTGGCCACCACTGTGATGCCGCGGGTATCCACAACAATTGTCCCGTGGTGCCTGGACAGTGCGGGGTCGGCCACAGCTATGCGGCATTGCCCGCGCCCCACGCTAAAGCTGCCCCGGCGCAAGGCAAAAAGGGCTCCGGCATCCGGCCCGGAGCGCACTGCGAGGACGGCAGCCACGCCCTCAACGCCGGAAACTGCGGCGGCGCTTGCCAGGATACCGGGGGGCTGCTCCAGGTGGCCTGGCCAGGCCACCACTACCGCCCCATTGACCAACGGCGACTGGCCGGCTTGCAGTGCTCCGAGCGGACGGCCGCCAACACTAAAGCAGCAGCCTGTCCACCGGCGGGCCAGGGCCTGCGCCAGAGACTGCCCCGAACACGACTCGGGTGCGGCGCCGGAGGGCCACGTGACACTGAGCTCCGTGGCCGCAAACGGTGCGCCAGCTTCGCCACCAACGGCTGTGCCCATGCCGGACACCAGCGTGACTTCCAGCAACATGGCACCTCCTCACCCAACACGCCCGCCCCGTCCCGCTGATCCCGAGCCTAGGCGAGGTCGAAGGCCGCGCGGGCACCGGCGTCGAACATTGTGCTTAAGTGCCAAGCCGGTGTGGGCTGTGGGGGAATGAATCAAGGCCGTCAAGGAGCCGGTGGCCTGTGAGTCGCGCCACGGAGAAGTTTGTCAAGGAAAAGGGTCAGGTAACCTAGGTAGGTAGATCGTGGCACTGCTGTGCCCATATATCGCTACCAAGCTACACAGGAGAGT
Organism: Arthrobacter glacialis; assembly: GCF_002909415.1. Lineage (NCBI taxonomy): Bacteria > Bacillati > Actinomycetota > Actinomycetes > Micrococcales > Micrococcaceae > Arthrobacter > Arthrobacter glacialis. The sequence continues at coordinate 170,708 of NZ_PPXB01000008.1, forward strand.
TTGTGAACGCTGACCTAGTCGTCGTCGGTTCGGGTTTCTTTGGCCTAACCATTGCAGAACGTGCCGCCACCGAGTTGGGGCTGAAGGTAGCGGTCATCGACCGGCGCCACCACATTGGCGGCAATGCTTACAGCGAGAACGAGGCGCAGACAGGCATCGAGGTGCACCGTTACGGAGCGCACCTTTTCCACACCTCCAACGAGCGTGTGTGGGAGTACGTGAACCGCTTCACCGCGTTCACCAACTATCAGCACAAGGTGTACACCGCCCACAAGGGTGAGGTGTACCAGATGCCCATCAACCTGGGCACCATCAATCAATTCTTCCGCTCAGCCATGGGCCCGAGTGAGGCGCGTGCGCTGATCCAGGAGCAGGCTGGCGAGTTGGCCGGCACTGATCCGAGCAATCTGAACGACAAGGGCATCCAGCTCATTGGCCGCCCGCTCTACGAGGCGTTCATCAAGCACTACACCGGCAAGCAGTGGCAGACGGATCCCAAGGACCTGCCGGCGTCGATCATTTCCCGGCTGCCTGTGCGTTACAACTATGACAACCGCTACTTCAACGACACTCATGAGGGCCTGCCGGTTGACGGCTACACCGCGTGGATCGAGCGGATGGCTGACCACCCGAACATTGAAGTGGTGCTGAACACTGACTTCTTCGACGACGGCGAATACTCCCGCAAGGCCGTCACCGGCCAGGTCCCGGTCATCTACACCGGAGCCGTTGACCGTTACTTTGACTACGCCGAAGGTGATCTGTCCTGGCGCACCATCGATCTGGAGCAGGAAGTGCTGCCGATCGAGGATTATCAGGGCTGTGCTGTCATGAACTACCCGGATGAGGAGCAGAAATTTACTCGTATCCACGAGTTCCGCCACTTCCACCCGGAACGCGAGTACACCAAGGACGCCACGGTGATCATGCGCGAATTCTCGCGTTTCGCTGAAAAGGGTGATGAGCCGTATTACCCGGTCAACACCAGTGATGACCGCAGCAAGCTGTTGGCCTACCGCGATCTGGCCCGCGGCGAGAACAACGTGCTGTTTGGTGGCCGTTTGGGCACCTACAAGTACTTGGACATGCACATGGCCATCGGTTCAGCCTTGAACATGTATGACAACAAAATCAAGCCGCATTTCACCGGCGGAGCGAAGCTGCAAAGCGGAGGAGTTGACGCGTGAGTGTAGTTGAAGCGCAAACAAAGTTGGCAGTCCTGCAACGGGTCATTCTGCCCACAGATGCACAGGTGGATACTCTTCCGCTGTACGTGGACGCCGGCTCAGCCAGCGGCATTCGCTTGCGGGAAAACGATGAGCTGGCCCGAAGCCCGAAACTCCCTGAAGACAAGCTGCAACTCTTCAGCTCCGGTGGCGCAGGCGTGCACTTTGATGACATCAATTCGCGCCGCTCCATGAACGTGCGTGCCGGTGAGCAGGTCTCCTTCGGTACCTACTTCAACGCTTTCCCCGCCAGCTACTGGCGGCGCTGGACTGATGTGCGCACCGTCCGCTTGGAGGTCACCACCACCGGCAGCGGTGCCATTGCCGTCAGCAAATCCAACGCCCGTGGTTCAATCCAGCACGTGGAAACCGTCAGCGTCAATGGCGCCGAGACCACCACATTTGACCTCACCTTGGTGCCCTTTGGCGACGGCGGATGGTACTGGTTTGACCTGGCAGCAGGCCATGAAGGGCTGACCCTGGTTGATGCCCAGTGGACTCTGCAGGAGGCCCCGCGAAGCTCCGGCCAGGTGACGCTGGAAATCACCACCATGAACAAGCCGGATTTTTGCCTCAATAACGCCCGCATTTTGGCGGCAAACCCGGATGCCTTGGAGAACGTTAAGGAAATCCTGATTGTCGACCAAGGCTCCAAGAAAGTGCGTGACGAGGAAGGCTTTGCCGAGGTCAGCGCCGCATTGGGCGGAAAACTTCGCATCATCGACCAGGGAAACCTGGGCGGTTCCGGCGGCTTTGCCCGCGGCATGTACGAAGCAGTGGAAAACGGCAGTGACTACGCGTTGCTGCTGGACGACGATGTCGTCGTAGAACCCGAAAGCATCTTGCGGATGCTGGCCTTTGCCGATCGTTGCAAGAAGCCCACCATTGTGGGCGGTCACATGTTTGACCTGCATAACCGCAGCGTTCTGCACACTTTTGGTGAAGTCGTGGATCCGCACCGCATAGTTCCAGCTGCCCCGCACGCTGACATGGAGATGCGCCATGACTTCAGTGTTGCCAACCTGCGTCAGACCTCTTGGCTGCACCGGCGGGTTGACGTGGATTACAACGGATGGTGGATGTGCATGATCCCCACAGCCGTCATCCGCGAGATTGGCTTGTCCCTTCCCCTGTTCATCAAGTGGGACGACGCCGAGTATGGCTTGCGTGCCCGTGCAGCCGGTTTTGCCACCGTCAGCCTGCCCGGCGCAGCCGTGTGGCATGTGTCCTGGCTGGACAAGGACGACATGGTGGGCTGGCAATCCTACTTCCACGAACGCAACCGCCTCATCACCACCTTGATCTATAGCCCCTATCCCAAGGGTGGCCGCGTCCTGCGCGAGTCCGTGCAGGCTGACGTGAAGCACCTGGTATCCATGCAGTACTTCACCGAGCACGGCAGGCTGGAAGCCCTCAAGGATATTTTCAAGGGTCCGGAGCAGCTGCATGCCACCTTGGCAACCAAGCTGCCGGAAATCAACGCCCTGCGGGCACAGTACGACGATGCCCAGCTGAAGGAAAACGTCGACGATTTCCCGGCACCAGTGCTCGGACGCGGCCCCATGGGTGGCACGCCCATGGGCCTGCCGCACAAGAAGGACCTGGTTTCCTGGGGGATCAAGACAGTGGCCCGCCAGCTCGTCAAAACGCCGGACCCGGATGCTGCGATCCGCCCTCAGGGTGTGCTGGCGCACCGGGACAGCCGCTGGTTCCGGCTTGCCCACTACGATTCCGTGGTGGTCACAAATGCCGAAGGCACAGGCATGTCCTGGTACCGCCGTGATCCCAAATTGCTGCGCTCCATGTTGGCAGAGTCGGCCCGCCTCCACCTTCGGCTGGCCAAGGAGTGGGACGAATTGGCCGAACGCTACCGCGGTGCCGTGGCGGAAATAACGTCAATGGAATCCTGGAAAAAGACCTTCGACGAGCATTCCGTGGATGGTCAGTAGATGCCGGCTGTCAAGAGTGAACTGACCACACCGGGTGCCGGGCGTGGGCTGTTGGATGTGTATTCGAACAGGTTCCTGCTCAAGTTGTTGGTGCGCAAGGAAATCAAGGTTCGCTACAGGGGCTCCGTGTTGGGCCTGCTGTGGTCCTATGTGAAGCCACTCATGCAGTTCATGATCTACTTCGTTGCCCTCGGCATTTTCCTGAACCTGCAAAAGGCGACGCCGAACTACGCCATCTACCTGTTCTCGGGCATTGTCTTGGTCAACTTCTTCACCGAGACCCTTGGAAACGCCACCCGTTCAATCGTGGACAACAGGGACTTGATTCGCAAGATCTACCTGCCACGGGAGCTCTTTCCCGTCTCCACAGTTTGGGTTTCGGCCGCACACTTCTTGCCACAGGTGGTGATTTTGGTAGGTGCCAGCCTGATTGTGGGTTGGCAGCCTTCGATCTACCAACTGCTCGCAGCCGTTGCCGCCTTCATCATTGTGGCGATTCTTGGTATGGGTCTAGGACTGCTATTCGGGGCCGTCAACGTGTACTTCCGTGACTCAGAAAACATTGTGGACATGATCCTCATGGTGGTCACCTGGGCATCCCCGGTGCTGTACCTGTGGACCATGGCCAGGGACGCACTGGGTTCCTGGTTCTTCCTCTACCAAGCCAACCCGATGACAGTGGCCGTGGAGATCTTCCACTGGGCTTTCTGGTACCCCACCTTGGGTGCGGATCAGATTGGATTGGTGGAGCTTCCGCCCAATCTGATTGCACTCTGGCTCCCTGTTTCCCTGCTGGTCTCACTGGCCGTACTCTTCGCGGGCCAGCTCGTCTTCCGGCGTCTTGCCGTTCACTTTGCCCAGGAGCTCTAGCATGCCGGTAGCTGAAACTGTCGCTGACAATGTCGCCATTACGTGCCGGAACCTGCGCAAGGTGTTTGTGCTGCGCAACACCCGGTCCATGAAGGAATCCATCGTGTGGCTCGCCAAGGGCCGCAAAGGTGATTTGTCCAAGCGCTTCGACGCCTTGAAGGACATCTCCTTGGATGTGGCCCAGGGTGAAACAGTTGCCTTGCTGGGCTTGAATGGGTCGGGCAAGTCGACCTTGCTGAAGTTGATTTCAGGTGTTCTCCAGCCCGACGCCGGAACGGTCCGGACCCGCGGAAGGGTGGCCGGGCTTATCGAGGTTGGTGCCGGATTCCACCATGACCTCAGCGGTCGCGATAACGTCTATCTCAACGGCGCCATTCTGGGCATGACCGAGAAGCAGATCGACACCATGTTCGATTCGATCGTGGAGTTCTCCGAAATTGGCGAGTTCATTGATACCGAAGTCAAGTTTTATTCTTCCGGCATGTACTTGAAGCTGGCGTTTTCCATTGCCGTCCACACTGATCCAGAAGTTTTTTTGATCGATGAGATCTTAGCTGTTGGGGACGAGCCGTTTCAGCGCAAGTGCATCAAGAAGATCAAGGAACTGGCGGCAGCGGGGAAAACACTTTTTGTTGTCAGCCATGACCTGGACCTGGTTTCCACCGTTTGTGAACGAGGCGTGCTGCTGGAGCATGGCAAAGTGGTCATGGATGGTGAAGTTCATGCCGTTGTGAAGGAACTGCGCAGGCGGTCTGAGCCCGCCTAGCCGCAGGCTTGGACTGGCCCCGTGTCCGACCCCTCAGCTGGGCCAACGCGCCGACGTGACCCAGCTGAACCTATGACTTCGCTCGGCTCAGCTGCAAGCGGTGATGCGGAACAGCCTGGCTTCGCCGACCTGGGCAACAAGTTCCGCCGCGGGTGAGTCCTGCAATTTATCCAATCCTGGGAAGTCGTGGCGTCCTCCATGAACTTCCTTGCTGCCAAAGTCAAGGGCGTACTTGACGCCTGCAGCCTCGACTGCCGGGCACACAGTCGGATCTGTCAGTGCATTGCGCAGGGAATTGTTGATGATCTCGATATCGGCTGGGTAGGTGCTCAGGACGTGGCGAGAGGTGGTGTCTCGGTTCGCCAAGGCAAAGGCAAGCGCCGCTCCCGTCCACGGATTCACGGCAATCGTGGCCCCGGCCGGCACCAAATCATCCAGCTGTTCAATCAAGGCCAGCTCATCTGAAGAGACAACCTCGGAATTGGGCGTTTCTGCATAGTTGCGTGCTGCTGAGGCAACGGCGAAATTGATGGGTGCACCCTGCATTCCGACTGCCAGCAGCGCGACCACCAGGAAGCCTGAAAGCACTCCCACGCGTGCACGCGCGTCCGGCGCCGGCAGCACCCGCCCCGGACGGTTCCAGAACCGGTCCAAGGCGCTTTGCCCGCAACGTAGAAGCCAGCCAAAACCAAGGGCTGCAAGCGGGAGTGCTGTGATGGGCAGGATGGCTGCCAGCCGGTAACTGTCGTTGTACCAAACACCGGTAATGACGCTGCGAAGATAGCTTGTGCCAACGCCTGCAATGACGACAAACAGGAATGACGTCAGCACGTAGCATCCCAGCAGCCACCATTGGTGCCGGTCGCGTACAGCAACGAACAGCCCCATCAGAACCAGTGCGGACACCACCCAGGCTTCGGGCCGGTTCATGGCGGAGTTGGTTGCAATTTCCCACGCAGCGCCTGCGGGGGAGTGGTACCGGTCCCAGAAGGCTGCGTCAGCCGGCGGTCGGATATACTTCCACAGCGTGGCTAGGAACACGAGCCCGAGGGCAAGCAGCGCACCCACCAGGAACTTCTCCCGTCGTTGTGTCTGGACATGGCCAGCCAAGATGTACCGCTGCATGTAGGCATACAAAACTACAGGGACGCTGATGGCCAGGAGAGTCATTGCACCATTTGGGTGGGCAATTGCTATGCCGGGCGAAATCATGGGAGCCAAGGCAAAACGGGCCAAGGGATTGCTTGGAGGTTGGCTGCCAACATTGAAGAAAGCTGCAACGGCTGCTAATCCCAGCGGGATCAAACAGATGGAGAGAAAGTTTGGATACAAGACCCCGAAGTCCAGCAAGAGCAAGGGGAACGAGGAGAAGCTGGCAGCCAATACGGCGCCAAAAGCCACGACCCATGGCCTTGGGCCAGCAACAGTCCTGACCAGGAACATGCAGCCCAGCGTCCACACCAGGGCGGCCAAGACGAGGTTGAGCATATTAACGGCCACGGAAATGGGTGCGCCCGTGATCTGGACCAGAAGGGCGACGAGCCCATGCCACGCAGCTGGGTAGAAGTATGGGGGATTGTCTCCGTTGGTCATTGCTGACAATGTGAGAGACGAGGCGTTGCCAGTGTTGAGAACGTACCGGACAGCGTTGAGATGGAAGATGCCGTCGAAGGTTTGTGAAATGTTTCCCGGGCTTCCGAAGACTCGAACCAGCTGCCATATGAGCAGCCCGGCCCCAGCCGCAAATCCGAGGCATTGGACAACTATCGCCTTGATGGAAGGCCGGGCTGCCGTGGCGTGTGCGAATTTTCCGCGGCGTTCACACCAGCGGCGCAGAAGCCAGACGGCGCCTGCCACGGCAACGGCCGCCAGCACCATGGCGAAAGGGGACCAGTCGATGCCGAGTTTGCCAAAGGCAATGGCCGCGAGTGCGGAGATCGTAACAGTCAAAGCCGGCGCTGAGGCTGCGGCGGGGAGGCCACGCAGGCCCAAGGAAACGGCCACCAGGCCGCCGGGGACAAAGACTAGTGCCACACACGTCAGTACGACAGGGATCACGGCTGCCCAGCTCATTGAAGATTCCATTCAGGGTGTCTAGCCGTGCCTGACATGGGAATTTCAGGAATTTTGCAAACGGCGGTCGGAAGTTCTGGAGATTAACTGACGCCTAATCTTATCGCGTGGAGTCTTGGAATTGGCCCAGCTCCGGGCCCTAGGGAGCTGGCACCATCAGTGAACACGGAACTTTAACACCCCCGGCAAGCCAATGGGCGGGGGCAATAAATACGGGTTGAAAGTGTATGGACGGTTCAATAATGCACGCTGTTCGAGCCACGGCCACACCGTCGCTCCAGTCGGGGCCATGGTTTCGCAGGGAGCTTGCCGGGAAGAAGTACACGCATTGAAGGACCACAAAAGCGGACAAGATCGCAACAGAAATGGTTCGCCGTTTACTGGTGTCGCACAGCGCCGCCAACGGGATCAAGGCAAGCAGGAACATGGATGGAACAGTTGAATAGCGGGTGAGGAGGAATGATTTCCACTGCTCTGCGTCATAGGATGCATAGTCAAAGAATTTATAGAAGTTAAGGACCAGCGTCGCACCCCAAACGGCAGTCGAACCGAGCAGTAAAACGAGGGCCACGAGTCGTTTCTGTCGATTCCCCTTTAACAAGATGTAGGCCAATGCCGCAGCAAACGGGATGGCCGCCAAGAGCGGCGGCCAGAACCCGTAGTTGCCAATATTTGCTGAGATCTGGCTGGAACTTCCATAAATCAGGGCCGATGAACTATTCAGGAACCAGCCCATGGTGATGGAGGCAAAGTCCAGTGGATACGTGCTCGATGGTGCCCGCGGATGCGACATGGTCGTAAGGATTTGGGCGGCGAGCCCTACCAACAAGCCAATCCGCGCTGGCCACAGTCGGCGATCCTTGAAGCTGATGGCAAACATGGGGACAAAAAGAACCGCCACGATTTCCGTCAGTGACAGAAGGGTCGCTGTGAAGAAGAACAGCACGCCCTCCAGCTTTGACTTGGCGGGCTTGAGCAGCAACCAGGGGGTCAGCCATAGAAGGTAGGAATGGATGTTGGCAAAATTCCCCAAGGTCTCCCAAGGGGCTGGCGCCACCAGGATGGTGATGGATGCCCAGCCAAGCCTGGCATATACATTGGAAGTAATTGCCTTGGAGCAATGGAAAACCAGGTAGGCGACGACACCAACGACCACACAGCTTAGAAAGTTCAAAGCCAATGCGTAGTCGTCCACGGCGAAGAAGCGAACCACGGACTTCGCAGCGAACCTGGGCAGGACATGGAGATACCCCGCGTAGGGGGAAAAGATGTCCAAGATTCCCTTGCGGGCCATAGCATCCTGGAGGAAGATGGCGCCATCTTCGGCCCAGATGACGTCGCGCGAAGTGGGTGGCATTCGCCAGAAAGCCATGAGAGCAGCCAACAGCACGGCCGCCACTGTCGCTGTGGATCGTACTGGCCAGGACATTAGCGAGAACTTCGCAAACTTCGTGTTGACATCCGTCTGGACCAAATTCCTGCTGGTTAGAGACATCTTCGTTGGACTTTCTAGCTGGAATCGGGTTGCAATACTCGTGGCCGTCAGGCCGTGGGAAAGGTATTATTCGAACCCCAGCCCGGCGTAATATTGCCTCGGATTGCTGGGCGCCCTGCAGGACCTTCGATGCCAAGTCAGAGCCGAACAAACGATAGGCTAGGAGAGTCTATCGGTCGATTCGATTTGCGCCCAATTAGTTTTCGAAGGGAAATCTCTGTGAACCGTCAGTGGTCCGGACAATTAAAAGTCGCGGTGGCGCTGTGTTGCGTGGCCTTGCTGGGTGCTTGTTCCAGCCCTCCTCCGGCGGATCCGATCCGGGGTGCCTTGATTATTGTCGGCAGCGGCACGCAACAAAGCGCCATCAATGTCTGGCGTGACTCGTGGGTAAAAGAGAACAGGGGAGTATCCACCAATTTTTCCCCGGATGGACAAGATGTTGGTCTTCAGGCGCTTGTCTCAGGTAATACCTACGTTGCCACCAGTGATACACCATTGGATGAAACGAACAAGGCGGCGTCGATCGGTTCGTGCGGACCGGACGGTGCCTTTGCCGTGCCGACGACGATTTCCCCGGTTGGAGTTGCCTACAACCTCAGTGGTGTCCGCGGGCTGAAACTGGACGCGTCAACGCTCTCGGCGATCTTCAATGGCGCCGTAGTCTCGTGGAACGATCCCAAAATCCAGGCCCTGAATCCCGCCGTTGAATTGCCCAGTGCACCGATAGTGCCCGTGACCTCCAAAGCCAGCTCTTCGCTGTCCCTGGCTGGCAGCACATATTTCTCCCGGAATGCGCCTGCTTCGTGGACCGCCAAGCCTTCGAGTAGATGGCCTGACACAGTTGCCGGAACAAGGCTTGAACTGGACAAGGACATTCCCAACGAAGTTGACGACAATTTCGGCACCATAGCCTTTCTGAATCTGGCGGACATTGGGAATCGATTCAATACGGCTGCCTTGAAGTTCAACGCTGACTTCGTTGCGCCCAGCAATGATCAAATTGACGCTGCCATAGGCAGCAGTCAGGTGACCCTGAATTCTCGCGGTGTTGCCATTGACTTGGGTTCGAGTGAGGGAACGGGATACCAATTAGGTTCGGTCAGATATCAAGTTTTTTGTTCACAATATAAGCACGAAGCCATCGCCACGCTTGTCAGATCCTGGGCCAGCTATGTGGTCAGCGAGCCTGGCCAAACCAAAGTATGGATTGCCCTTGGCAGCTATGCCCCGAGCCAAAAAGCGCTGCAGGCCGCACAAGACCTTGTTGCAAACATTGACTACAGCCGATAACTGGCAGGATTAAATGTCTGTGAAAACTTTATTGAATCAAAAAACCATACGGAGAAGCATGTCCGAGAGCAATTACCAGGAGACTATTCCCCAGGGGGAAGGTTGGTTGGCGAGCCCCGTCCGCAGCAACGGGTTGTTTCTGCGGCTTTTTCTGGTCTTTGCTGTTCTCGGCACTCTGTGGGCCATTGCGACACCGCTGATGGCTTACCCGGACGAACCCTCACACACCATCAGGGCAGCCGCCGTCGTCAGGGGGCAGATAGCAGCAGAGCCGGGTCAGTCCTTTGGGAATGGGGTCCACTTCCAGATTCCGTCCTATATTGCGAACTTAGACGCCCAGACGTGCTTTACCTTTTCCAGAAACAGGACTGCCGACTGCGCACCTGCCATTCCCGCTGGAGACAATTTTGACGTTATCGGCGTCACATCGGCTGGCAGCTACAACCCCATGTACTACTGGGTGGTGGGTCTGCCAAGTCTGATCATGACCGGCGCACCGGCGATTTACGCCATGCGCATCGTCAGCGTCCTGTTTTCTGCTGTGTTCTATGGGGCGGCTTTTATGGCATTGAGCAAGCTTCGCAAGCCCAAATGGCCCTTGGTCACGGCGTCCATGGCAGTCACTCCGATGGTCTTGTTCTTGTCATCTGGAATCAACCCAAATTCCATCGAGATTGCAGCAACAATGGCTGCTTTCTGTGCGCTGCTGGCGGTCCTGGATCGTGCGCATTCGATCAGAAGCACGCTTCCTGCCATTGCTACAGTCGCCGCGGCCACGATGGTTCTGGCAAATACCCGCTCCGTGTCCTTGGTATGGCTCCTATGTGCAGTTGTCATTGCCTTCCTGCTTTTCAAGTGGGACGCTGTGAAGCGGGTTCTGGGCAATCGGCTTGTCTTGATCGGTGTTGGGCTTGCCGCCATAGGCGTTGTCTTAGGCCTCCTCTGGATGGTGGTGAGCATGAACGCGCCAGCGTCCAGTGGAACGGCACCGGAAGGGATCATCAATCCTGCGCCAGGGGTCGCTCCATACCAGGCATTTGTGACCATGTTGGACAGGACTTTCGACTTCATACCGCAGTACATCGGAGTTGTGGGGTGGCTCGACACCCCTGTTCCCCAGGGAGTAATTGCCTTCTGGAGCATGCTGTTCGTGGCAACCCTGCTCATGGCGCTGTTGGCCCGTCCCCGCAAGATTCTGTTCGCCCTTGTGCTGGCACTGCTGGCAGTCGCCGTGGTACCGGCTTTTCTGCAAGCGTCGCTGGTGACCACGGTCGGTTTCTTCTGGCAGGGCCGCTACAGCATGCCATTGGTCCTGGTCGCCTTCGTTTCAGCCGGCGTCACTTTGCGCTCCTTGGGCTTCTCCACCAGGAGGCGCAACCAGTCCATTGCCCGAATCCTGATTTTGACGGCACTATTTTCACATGTGATCGCCTTCCTCTACGTTTTGAGGCGCTACGTAGTCGGCATTACGGATATCAGTACCTGGCAGACCATGATCAGCCACCCATCGTGGCAGCCGCCTCTCGGCTGGCTGGTCCTCACCCTGATTTACGGGGTGGTCCTGCTGCTTGCAGGGCAGCGTTTCTACTTCTATCTCTTTCCAGGGAAGAAGCTGATCAATATTCCTGCCTTGGCTGCCATCCGCCGGCCCAAGCTTTAGCAGCCGCTGCCGCGCAGGAGGGGCGAGGCGGAGTTCATAGGCGCTCTGGCTCCGTGCACGGGGCCAGAGCGGCGGATTGCGACCATCGGCGGGTCCATGCTCTTGGCGCGCTTGGTGTGGTGGCTCAGCGGCTTCACCCACATCGTGCCGCGCTGCTGGCTCTGTTCCTCGCTTGAGTGCGGAGGAAGGAACATTGTTGTGTGAGAGTCCACTGTCAAGCTGGCACGGGCAGGTATCAGTTCAAATCACGTTACTGAATGTGTACATCCTGTTACAGCCCACAGCCCACAGCCCACAGCCCACAGCCCACAGCCTGAAACCGAGCATGCATGCGCCACTCACGACTTAGGCCGGGCAGTTACCCACCATAGGACAGATCAGGTCCCAAAGAGCAGCAGGGATCGCGTTGAATTCATGAATGCGGCGTTGGAGGAAGCAGCGTTGCAGACCCGGTGATCTTACTTCCCGGGTGTGATGGGAGCCTCTACGCCGCCCTGCTGCGGGACGGCGTCCGGATCATTCTCCGTGCCCGCTTGGGTCGGCTGTCGATCGCTGCGAAAAATCCAGTACTTGTAGAGGTAGAAGTTCCACACCATCGTTAGCGCGGTGGCAACTACTTTTCCAGCGGTGTAGGTGAGTTCCAAATTGGCAAACGTATTTACAATAAGATCCGTGGCCAAAGTATTGAAGGCCACCAGTATCGCGTAGCGAATAAAACTGGCATGACTGCGGTTTGTTGCCTTGAAAGTGAAGATGCGCTGGAGCAGGAAGTTGAAGATCAGGCTCGTCAGGAAGGCTACGGGCGTGGCAAGCCAAAGACCTACACCAAAGACTTCATGCAGCACCACCAAGAGAGCAAGATCGATGGCAAATGACAAGCCACCCACCAACAGGAATTTCAGCAGGTAGCTGTTGTCCAGTATGGCAACCAACGACCTGCGGCCGGTTGTGGGGGATTGCTGCGGCATATATCTTGGTCTCCAAAAGCGTTATTCCATCGCCAAAAGCGGCTGGATCGGCTGCGGTATGGATTTTTGACACCAACCGACGGTTCAAGTCTATCCTGTCGAATAACCGAGGCGATGCTGTGCCATTGCGTCCATGACCTTGAGATTGCTCGACGACCGCCCGCTTGGGCCGGCTTCGCAACAGAAGCCCCGGGGCGACTCCGGGGATGACTGTGGAGATGCTTCGGTGGATGCCTGTCAGCCACAGGGCTGTGCTCAGAAGCCAAACGCCAATAGTCATGGACCTTTCGAGTCCATTGCCGCAATTCCGGCGAGTGACGTCAAAAAGAAACACCCCTATCCGCAGATAGGGGTGTAACTATTTTGCTCAAGTCAGTTGGAACTTTGTCTAGGACTCAGGGAACCTATCACCTAGAATCACAGTGTCGCTGGGCTAACCCTGGCCGGACTGCAGCAGGCCTAGCAAGTAAGCGCCGTAGCCACTCTTGACCAGTGGTTCTGCCCGTTGGCGGAGCTCGTCGTCGCTGAGGAATCCTTGGCGCCAGGCGACTTCTTCCGGAGCACCGATCTTGAGGTCTTGCCTATTTTCGACGGTGCGAACGAAGTTGGACGCGTCGTTGAGGTCGCTGAATGTTCCGGTGTCCAACCACGCCGTTCCGCGGGGGAGAATTTCTACCTGCAGCTTTCCGCGCTCCAGGTAGTTTTTGTTCACATCGGTGATCTCCAACTCACCGCGTGGTGACGGCTTGAGGTTCCTTGCTATCTCAATGACATCGTTGTCGTAGAAGTACAGTCCGGGAACTGCGTAGTGGCTTCTAGGTTTCTCCGGCTTTTCCTCCAAGGAAAGGGCCTTGCCGGCTGCGTCGAATTCGACCACGCCATAGGACTTCGGATCCCTTACCCAGTACCCAAATACGGCGCCGCCGTCGATGTTCGCGTGACGGCGGAGCTGTGAGCCCATACCCGGACCGTAGAAGATGTTGTCGCCGAGCACCAGCGCAACGGTGTCGTTGCCGATGTGGTCCGCGCCGAGGACGAACGCCTGTGCCAGGCCGTCCGGTGAAGGCTGCTGGACATAAGTCAGGTTGACGCCGAATTGTGACCCGTCACCCAAGAGCCGCTGGAACTGATCGGCGTCGTGCGGGGTAGTGACAATCAGGATGTCGCGGATGCCAGCCAGGATCAGGGTCGACAAAGGATAGTAGATCATGGGCTTGTCGTAGACAGGGACCAGCTGCTTGCTGATGCCCAAGGTGATTGGATGAAGCCGTGAACCGGTACCGCCGGCCAAGATTATTCCTCGCATGTCATAAATCATGACTCAGAAGACATACGACAGCAAACTGATTGGCCATAGGTGCTGGTTGTGATAGCACTTGACGCCTGTTATAGAATTGCACAATGCTCAATCGTGAAACCAGCGGGATAACCTTGCCCGGTACCGCCCAAGGTGCGAGGACTGATCCTGCCACGCGATTCGGCGCACCCCTTGATCCACGGAACAACAGCCTGAATTTCATCAGGCTAATACTCGCACTGATGGTTCTTTTTGCGCACAGTTTCTTCATCGTGGGAGCCGGGACCGGCCCAGGGTTCAAGGGTGAGAACCTTGGCGGCTGGGCTGTTGCGGGGTTCTTTGGTATCAGTGGCTACCTGATCACGGGAAGCCGCTTCAACAACCGGCTTGGCACCTTTCTGGTCCACCGCATAGCCCGAATCGTGCCGGCGTTCCTGGTCTGCCTGGTGGCGATGGCTGCAATCTTTGCTCCCATCGCGTACTACATACAACATTCCTCTTTGCATGGGTTCTTCCAGACGCCAACCACGCCTGCGAACTCGATTTTTGCGAACATGTTTTTAAAGATTTCCACCTATGACATTGCTGGTACACCGGCTGGGGTGCCCTACCCCGGTGCTTGGAACGGGTCGTTGTGGACGCTGTACTTTGAATTCCTTTGCTACCTGCTGGTCGCGTTTTTGGGTACGTTTGCCATCTTCAAGAAGACCCCTTGGCCCATGGTGGCCGCGTTCATCTTGAGTGTTCTGGTCTGGGCCAATCTGCAAAAGATTGATCCCTACATTCAAAATAACCTTGACTTCAATTTGTTGGCCCGTCTGGTCCCATTCTTCCTCGGGGGTGCGGTGGTCAAAGTATTTTCGAAGCGGATTGGCTTGAGCTGGCAGGGTGCGGCGGTCGCGGCAGTTCTCGCAGCGGCGTCGATTCTTGGTCTTGAGGGCTTCGGTAACCAACTTGCGGCACCATTCCTGGCGTACGTGCTGTTGTGGATTTCAACCTGGCTCCCCAGTCCCAAGCTGGTGCTGAAGAATGATGTTTCCTACGGGGCCTACATCTACGCTTTCCCGGTTCAACAGCTACTCGCGGTCTTCGGTGCTTACCATTGGGGCGTTTGGTGGTTCACCCTAGCCGCCCTCCTGGCCACCATGCCACTGGCCATTGCCAGCTGGCTGTTGGTGGAGCAACCAATCATGCGCTCGGTAAGGCGTAGGTCTTGAGGATTCGTTAAACAATTGCAAAGAAAGACTTGCCGCTTTACTTTGGCGGTTTTCATTGCAATGAAGCGATAATACACACAATATTATTGCGAATAATGTCTACTTTTATCCCTGACCCAAACGGGTCCATGTCCAAGTCAGGGGCGTCAGCCCTGATGTAAGTTCCGGACGAACCTGCGCACACGATCGAGGCCGTTGCAGTGGCAAACGGACAGATTCGCGGCACCAGAGGCAACAACGAAGGCAAGCTGACGCTGGTTCAGGTGCCCCACTACGTTGCAGCTATTGGCCAACAAACATGCATGGCATAAAAGCGACTGTGACGGCTGACTGCGCACCGCCCATCGACGGGAATACACGGGACTTGGTCGACGCAGCCACGGGCGCTGGCAACTACAACCCTGTTTATTAGGCGCTGGCTGGATTGCCGTCCCGATTCATGACCGGTGAGTCGGCCGAGTACGCAGTACGGGCTGTGAGCGCCTTGATGGGTGCCACTTTTCTCGCTCTGGCAATTGGCACTGCATCCTGCATGCGTCGATCATTTTGCCCGACTACAGCTGCGCTC
This sequence comes from Arthrobacter glacialis, assembly GCF_002909415.1. Lineage (NCBI taxonomy): Bacteria > Bacillati > Actinomycetota > Actinomycetes > Micrococcales > Micrococcaceae > Arthrobacter > Arthrobacter glacialis. The sequence goes on from NZ_PPXB01000008.1 coordinate 186,087, forward strand.
GTGGCGGTAACGCCCATGGTGCTGTATCTCAACGGTTCCATCAATCCCATTGCACTTGAGATGTTCACCATGGCATCTCATTTTTCTAAGTGCATGTCTGGTGTTTCCGGCGCTGTTTTGGCCAACACGCGCGCCTTGTCGCTGATTTGGCTGACCGCAGCAGTTGTCGCGGCAGTCGTTCTGTACGGGTTCAAGCCCATGGTCGCAGTGGCTAGGAACCGTCTGGGCAGTCGATGATGGCAATAGAGGCACTAGGGTGTGCAGCTATTTTGGCGTGGCTTGCCGTCGCGAACAGTTTTAGGAGTCTGGGAGGGGTTCCCATTGACGTGAAACCGGGACAGGTGTTCGCGGCCATGCTTGATCAAACGTTTCTCTATTCGTCTGGCTACATTTGAATCATGGACTGGCTGGATCCCCGGCCCTTGGCGCGGTCATGATTTTCTGGAACTGCGCATTTGCAGCCATCATTCTTGGAGGGCTTGCCGCAAGGCGCCTGCACAGCCGGATCGCCGTGTGGCTTGTCATGGTTGCCGTCATTGTCTTGCCACCGATTCTTCAGAGCCAGGTTGTTAGTGAACTCAGACACCTTTGGCAAGGCAGATGCTAGCTTGTACTGTTTGCTCTGGTTTGCGTCGTGAGTTTGCAAGTTCGACCAGCTCCCAGTGGGGAGTGGGCCAAGTCCGTTGCTCGTTGGCTGGTCGCTGGCGTGCTGGTCTACAAGTTACTTTTCAAGCGGAGCCAAAGGCTGCAGTGACCCCAGCATCGCCGGGAAACGACACGGTAGTCGTTTAGCCAGGAATCGCCTGTAGCCCGTTTGGGCGGCGGCTGCCAGCCTTGATGCCCGCCGGCAAGAAGTGCATGGGTTGGGACAGTCTTGCGGGTTGCGGCGACTGTTTCCGCTGGCCGCCATGAGCTGACTGATGTGCTGGCCCGGCCGTCAATGGTGGGGCCACGGCACGTGCCAATGACCTTGGCCCTTTCGGCTTTGGGGCAGAAATTCCGGGACAAGGTGCACCAGTAAATCCCGATTCGAGCAGCGGTCCGCGGGCATGATGAGCTGAACCACCAACACGGCTGCCCCATCCCATACGGTAATATTGTTGACAATGTCTACTTTGATTCCTGCCCCTAGCCAGTCCCGAGCCAGGTCAGGGGCGGCAGCTTTTCTGCGTCGATCCCTTGGTGTTTTCCCGATTGTTGCCGCGCTGTCCATGTTGTGGGTATTTGCCTCTCCACTTATGTCAGTTCCGGACGAGCCAGCACACACCATCAAGGCTGTTTCCGTTGCGCATGGGCAATTGAATGGCGTCTCCGGAGGCCAGCAGAGTGACCTCACGATCGTTCGGGTGCCTGGCTACATCGCCAATCTCGGCGGCCAGGCTTGCATGGCGTGGCGTGCCACCGTGACTGCGGATTGTGCGCCCCCGATTCAGGCGTCGGCACAGGAACTTGTCGACGCGGGAACCAGTGCAGGTAACTACAATCCGATGTACTACGCAGTTGTAGGACTTCCTTCCCAGTTTCTCAGCGGCGCCAAGGCACTCTACGCCATGCGGGGTGTCAGCGCCCTGATATGTGCAGCGTTCTTATCATTCGCGATTGGCGCGGCAGCCAGTTTGCGGAGACCGTTCTGGCCGAAGTCTGTGACGCTGGTTGCAGTGACACCCATGGTGCTGTATCTGAGCGGATCCATCAACCCCAACGCCCTGGAAATCGTGACGACGGCGGCACTGTTCATGAGTGCATGCTTGGTGTTTGAGAATTACAGAAACTTGGCAAATGTCCGATTGGCCATGGTTGTCGTCGGTGTATCCGGTGCAGTGCTGGCAAATACGCGAGCCATGTCTCTGTTGTGGCTGGCATGTGCCGTGGGTGCGGCTGTCCTGCTCTATGGATGGAAGCCACTGCTCGCGGTGTTTAAGAACCGGTTGGGGCTGGCCATGATGGCCCTGATTGTCCTTGGCTGTGCGCTGAGCTTGGCCTGGCTGGTGATGGCAAACAGCTTCCAAAGTCTCTTGGGCACCCCCACGGACATCCCACCAGCACAGGCATTTGCCAGGATGCTTGATGAAACGTTCAAGTACTCCGCTGGATATGTTGGTGTCATGGGGTGGCTTGACACGCCGCTGCCGGGTGCCATCATGGCATTTTGGAACTTTGCCTTCGCTGCTGTGATCCTCGGCGGACTGTCCGTGCGGAGGTTGAGAAGCCGAATTACGGTGTGGGCCGGCCTGGCCGCGGTGCTGCTGGTACCGGCGGTTGTCCAGGCGCAGGCAGTTCAGGAGATCGGGTACATCTGGCAGGGACGCTATTTGTTGGCATTGTTCGTCCTCTTCCTCTTGGCCTGTGGCGTTGCCCTGCGCACTGCCCCAGCGCCGCAGGGTGCAAGGGCAAAGGCTGTTGCCCGCTGGCTAATCGCCGGGGCAGTGGGGGTTCACATCTACGCTTTCCTCTATGTTCTCCGCCGTTACGTGGTTGGTTTGCAGGAGCACACAAACTGGACTGAAATGTTCAACCCGCTGTGGCAGCCACCATTTTCCTGGCAGGGCTTGTCATTGGCCTACTTGGCGGTTCTGACTATTGCGGCAGTCGTGGCCTACAAGTCACTTTTCCCTGCTGGACTAAAGCACACACCGAAGCGAAACTCGCCGAAAGAAGACATGCTCAGCGTCTAGGCGAGCATCTGGTGACGCCCGGTGGGCTCCCACTGCGGGGCCTGCCAATCGCGGACAGGCAGGGCAGTCCTTAAAGGATTTGGGGCCTTGTTCAGTTATCCGGTCAATCTGACCGGATAACTGAACAAGGCCCCATCCGATTTTGGATCAGCTTGTTGATGTGGCCAAGGCTATGTAGCCCTGCAAAATAAGGCGGACCATGCCTGCGGCATCAACGGGGTGTGCGTTGCCCCGAAATTCCGGCAAATCCGTCCCGGACACCGGCCAGCGCCGAGGCCAGTCTTTTGCCCCGACCAGGAGCCAGAGCTGTGACAATCGCCAAGTGCCGGTAGTCCGCCAAAACGCCCTTGAGTGCCCAAGCGGGTTGCGTGCGCCAATATTTACGCAGCAGCAGGAGACGGTTCCTGAAAACGTAGTAATACCTGTAACTGGCCGCTGTGCGAATGCGCAGTGGACGGCCACCAGGGGCGATCTTGATGCCGAAGAGCGAGGCAACAACCATTGAACCCAGCGCATGCTCCAGACGGGCTTCTGGGGCCAGTACGGACTCCATGCCGGCGTCTCGTGCCCGTAGGTAAAACTCAGTGTCAACCCCGTCGATGAACAGTTCTTCCATCAGCAGGCCAATGGAGTCCAATGCCTCACACGGGATCAACAGGCCTGATTGGATCGGCTCGCCTCCAAGGAGAGTATCCTTGTGCGCCCCGCGCCTTCGGGTCGGCAGGCCACTGATCGATCCGGGAGCCACCATGCCAACAGTGACGCCGTTAGCCCGGGCAACCTCGTGGGCGGCAAGTAATTTGGCGGTGTACCCGGGCTCAAGCAGTGAATCCTGGTCCATGGTGAGAATGAACACCGGGTTGCTGGCGTGTTCCCGAGCCGCCCGAATGCCAGCGTTGAGGGCACCGGCGATGCCGCTGTTGCGCCGTAGACGTACAACCTGGGCTCCCATGGACTCCAGTTGGGCCAGGATTCCCTGACAGTCGTTGGGGCTTCCGTCATCGACGGCAACCACATGGCCCACCTGCTCCATCAGCGCCGCGCAATGTGCCACAACGCCAGCATCCGGGTTGTACAACGAAACTACTGCGGCGATGTTGTCCTCTGGAACCTTGCCCATTCGGCGCGACTAGGCTGGCTGGACGTCAGGCTGGGCGTCAATCCAGTTGGCCAACAGGTCGATGCCCTGGGCCAGATTGTATTGAGGTGTCCAGCCCAGTACCCGCTCGGCATCGGAGACGTCGGCCCACGCGTGACGCACATCGCCTTGGCGGTACTGTCCGGTGACATGAGGAGCTGGGGCGTTGTAATGCTTGGCGATCAATTCCGCAGCCGTTCCGATCGTTTGAAACTCACCGGAACCAATGTCCATGGGCTCATCCTGGACTGTAGCGGACAAGGCCCCGGCAACAATTGCTGAGGCAACGTCGTCAATCAGGATGAAGTCGCGACGGACGTCACCGTCTTCATAGAGCGGGATGGACTTTCCGCCCATGGCCATGCGGCAAAACAGGCTCATGATGCCGGTGTAGGGGTTGATGAGGGACTGACCGGGGCCGTATACGTTCTGCAGCCGCAGGATAACCGTCTCAATGCCGAAGGACTTCGCCCACGCCTGGATGATGTGTTCCTGTGCCAGCTTGGTGCCACCGTAGACGCTGACAGGTGCCGGGAAAGTTGTGGCGGCCTTCATCGCTACTGGGCTGGCGTCGGGGAAGTCCCACTGACCTTCATCCAAGGTTGTGCTGGTTCGTTGACCGGGATAGAACGTGCTGCCGTCCGCCCTTGTCCAAGCGCCTTCACCGTAAACAGCACGGCTGGATGAGAGCACAATGCGACGGGGGAGTTTTTGGTGTCTTGTGAGTCCGTCGAGCAGTTGCGTGGTGCCGACGACGTTCACATGCGCGTGGCGGGTCGACTCGTTCAGCGACTGGGCAGTTCCAGTCTCGGCCGCCAGGTGGATGACGACGTCGGGTGTCACAGTGGCCAAGACCGTGTCCCAAGTCTGGGCTTCCGTTACATCTCCTACGATGAGCTCAACTGCCTCAGCGAGTTCTGCCGGCCGCTCCCCGCTGGCATGAATTTGGGGGTGGAGGTTGTCCACCACCACGACGCGGTCGAATGCTTCCACGAGGGTGGCTGATATTGCGCAGCCGATGAAACCGGCGCCGCCTGTGACCAGTACGGTCCCGCCGGAGTGGATCGTTGAAGAAGGATTAGTCACGAAAGACCTTTCGAAGATTTGAGTCAGCTGCCGAAGGCATGCCGGGCAAGTGCCTTCATGGCCACTGTATGACGGGTCATTGCTGCACGTGGAAGTAGAGCCAGGGCGTGGGCGCGCGATGTTAGCCGAAGCTTGGCGGCCCGTTTGGTTCTGGTCCAGCCAAGCTCCTCAGCTTGGCTGGCGGCAAAAGCGAAGTATTCACGCTCGCCAGCGAACCTGGATCCGTCAACGAGCTTGGCCGATGAGGCACTTGCCGAATGGCGGCGGTAGGAGAAACAGACTGTGGGTTCGACCAATATCTGTGCACCCTGGTAAATCATGTCCATGGTCAGGGCGACATCCTGAATGATGGGATAACCCTCGCGGAAGTCAACCTCACGGATCTTCTCCGTGCGGAAGGCCAACGACGGCCAGTATAGCCACACACCGTGCATGAGATTTGTAGCCAAGGATTCGCCGGAGAGCAGTTGACGGCTGTTGCTGCGAGGTTTTACACAACGCTGCTTGACAGTATCAACAAGCGTATTGACTGTCCGGCCATCCTCATCGATCACTATGACGCCCGGTTGGATGATCGACGCTTCAGGGAAGCGTTCGTGACCGGCAAGAATCGTAGAAACGTAGTTCGGATGAATGATGTCATCGCACCCGAGGATCACTATCATTTCTTGTTTTGCCAGGGCAACACAGCTTCGGTAGTTCGCGGTGATCCCTTCGTTATGCTCTTTGCGGATGTAAGTAATCCGCGGATGAGCCAACTCAGCAACAAATCTTTCGATGGCACGGTCAGGATAGGCGTCGTCGATGATCGTCAACTCCCAATCATCGCAATCCTGGGCAACGACGCTGCGCACCGTTGCTTCCATGTATCCGGGATCTCCCCAATAGGGGATGAAGATATCCAATGGCATTTAGTCGCCGTCTCTTTTCTGAGTTTCGGTGGGGGAAATTCTTCCCGCGACTTCTTCGATTTGTGTACGAAGAATCGCCACTTCTTCGGCAAGTGTTCGGGTCTCGTCCTCCAGTACGGATAATTCCCAGGACAAATGCAGGCAAACACCCAAGAGCAGCAAAATACTCAAGATGAATAGGAGGTTGGATGGAAGCTGTACGCCCAAAAGCTCCGCGGCAATGTTTAGCAGCTGAGGGAATGCTGCCAGAACCACAGTGAGTGCGCCCACAACAAGCCACAAAGTTGCGTACTTTTCACGGAACTTCTTCCGTCGAAGCATTTCCAAGACAAGGCCCACGATGGCAAGGGCCAGCAGCAGTGCTGCAAGATTACTCATGGACTACTCTCCCGCCGGCACAGTGAGGCTCGGCTGGTTGGAGGGGACAACAGAACGCTTACGGGTAAATGCAAATAACAGGGCAAAGACCGACCTTCCCAGGTAGATGGCGGCCTTCATAGGATTATGGCTAGGGGTCCCACCCTGCCGTGGGCGCATCTCCACTGGCACCTGTGTCACGGTGCAGCCTGAGCGAAGAGCCACAACGAGGGAATCGATCGTGTCTCCCAAGTACTCGGCAGGGTAATGGTCAAGGTACTGGCTGATAGCACGGTCGTTGGCAGCACGAAATCCACTGGTCACATCCGTAAGCTTTGTTTTGGCCACGGCTGAAATCACCTTTGCCAGCACGAGCATGGCCCACTTGCGCGGGCCTCGGACAGTGTAGTCTCCCCGGTCGGCGAAACGCGCGCCAATGGAGATGTCAGCTACTTCGAGACCGGCCAGAACTTCAGCGATATTTCGCGGATCATGCTGGCCATCTGCATCAACCTGTATGACACGGGAATAGCCCATCCGGCGTGCATATTTGAAACCGGCACGCATGGCCCCGCCGACCCCAAGGTTGAACGGGAGGTTCAAGACGGTTGCACCCGCAGCTGCGGCAACAGCCGCCGTCGAGTCAGTCGAGCCGTCATTGACTACGAGGACATCGTAGCTTTCACTGGCGGCCAGAACTTCCGCTACCGTGGCGGCAACGGCTTCTTCTTCGTTCCAGGCAGGCATGATGATCAGCACGCGCTGGGTGGGTAAGGAATTCATATCATCCAAACTATATCAAGTAGTCAAAGTGTAATTATGTGCATCCGGCCGGCGGAGCGTCCTGCGCTAGAGCCGTGTTTCCAAGTCGGCGGGGATTCTGCCCATCCTTGACCGCAGAGCGTCTCGGAAACCGGCAGCTGCTGCGGTGAGCAGTTTCACTCTATTTGGGCTGAAAAGGAAACGGAGCAAGTGTGCCTTTGACTCCTCGATCAGACGGCGTGCCACCCACTTCGGATAGCGGCGCGCGTAGCGTTTGGTAAGCACAGTTCCATTGCGGCAAATGTAGTAGATGCGGCTGGGGGAGTGATAGTTGAAGGAAATTTCCCGGCCAAAAAGGCTAACGCTACGTCCAAGGACCACAGCTTTGCCGCGCTCACCCAAATCATGTTCGATGGCGCAGTCAGGACCAATGATTGTGGCCAGACCTGCTTCCCTGCACCGCATGGTGAAGTCGGAATCAACGCCGTCGATGAAGAAATCCGAAGCAAAAGGACCCACGGATTCAATGGTCTTCCGGGGGATGACGAATCCGGACTGCATGGGATCGAATGCCTGCCGGAATCCCTGAATCTCCCCCATCGCGGGGCTCGGATGGCCACTGTAGCTTGCGGCACACACAAAGCCAACGCCGACGCCGGCTGCTTGTGCCCGTGCCACGGTTTCCAAAGCGGTGGCAACGTAGTCTTCGGACAACACTGAATCTTGATCCAATGTGATGAAGTAGTCAGGCAGCCACTGTTCACGGGCATGGTTGACTCCGGTATTGAGGGCCACGGCGATGCCTTGGTTGGTGGGCAGCCGCAGCACAGTTGCCCCGGTGCCCTCCAATTCCGCTAAGACTCCGGCGGATCCTTCGGGCGAGCCGTCGTCAACAATGACGATGTGGTCTACTTGCATCGCCAAAGCACGGACCGTGCTGACCAGGGTGGGCGACGGCCGGTAGGCGGCAATGACAGCGGCAGTGGTCTGGTGGCCTTGACTATTCGCCATTTTCGGGGGAATTCCTTCCAAGGTTGAGAACCCTCAGCGAGGGGAAAAGGAGTGTGACGAAAAGCAGGGCTTCACTGAGGGCCATGCCCATGGCAATCCCGACGGCGTTGCCGGCAAAGCCGGAGACCAGCATGACGGCCACACCAAACACAGCCGACACAAGAGTCCAGCGAAGAATGAGGGCTCTTTCTCCGGCTGGAATGAGGAGGTTGCGGATGAACGGTGTGCTCGCCGACAGGAAAGCAAACGACACACCATAGTAGAAGCAGAGTTCGGTGCTGGCCTGAATCTGGCCGGCAAAGAGGATGGCGCTAGCCGTGGGTCCGGCTACTGTCAGTATCGCGGCGCCGATGACACCCAATATGACATGGGACCAGATGGCCATGACATGCCGCTGGCGTGTGTTGGAGATCCCTGATTCGATGGTCCAGCTTTGGAACGCGTTTCCCAAGGCCACAATGGTGAACAGGCCAAAACGATAGAGAGTGTCCGCTGTGGCGAGCGCCCCGGAGGCAGCCGCGGATGTGGTTGCCGTGGCAATCGGGGTTGGTGTCGAGGCGTAGGCGTTACCGGCTAGGTTTATGCTCGCAGTGTGTCCCTGCGCCTTGATTTCTCCGAGGGTGGCCCGCACATCTGTTGGAAGCCAAACACCGGTTGGTGCCAGTCTCCGGTGGAAAAGGACCAAGGCCAGCACAGTCGCCACAGCGAGAATGGCTGTGTAGTTCCAGAGCTGATGCGTCAGCATCAGCAATGGTGCCGATATGGCAGTGGCCAGGAACCGCGGGACTGTGTCAAAAATGGCCAGTAGCTTGGGCTGACCCATGCCAATGCAGAACCAGGCCGGGGACATGCCCGTCAGGACCGAAGCAAGAGCCATGTTGACCGCCTCGGCTCTGAACCCAGGAGCGGCAATCATGGCGGAGAGGACCACCACAACGGGAACGATCAGCAGCATCAGTAGGATGCGGGTCCTCATGCTGGCCAGATAGATGGCGCCTCGATCATGGCTGCCTGCAGCCCGGGCAATGGCGACCGGACCGTCAATGTTCCAACCCCATAGCAGGACAGTTGCGCCAAAAATTCCAATGGCCTGCCCCGAAATGACGCTTGATATTCCTTCGGCGCCGACAAATCCGGAAATGATAGGCAGCAGCAGCAGTGGTGTGACCAACGACAAGAGCGGCAGAAAGGTAAAACCTGAAAGTCGCAGCAGAACGGTCTTCATGTCGGGAATGGGATCCTTGGGCAGTCGATTGGTCTCTTCACTCTACTGGAGTTGGGCGTGCCCCGAGATCATCTAGAATGTCCGGGGGCGGTCTAGATTCGATTCCGGCGGCCTTGGCAGTGCAGCATCGAGCGAAGAGTGAGTCCAATGACCGAGAACCCATACGAAGAGCCTGGAACTGTGCGTGTAAGCGTCTGCATGGCTACATATCGTGGTGCCCGCTACGTGGGGGAGCAACTGGAATCCATCTTGGCGCAATTGGGTGCCAACGATGAAGTCGTCGTGGTGGACGATGCTTCGCCCGATGAAACCGTCGCTGTCATCAAGGGGCTGCAGGATCCCCGAATCCGGATTTTTGAAGTCGCAAAGAACCAAGGATATGTACGCTCCTTTGAGCAGGCAGTTCTTGCCAGTCACGGTGATTTCATCTTCCTGGCCGACCAGGACGATGTGTGGATGCCCGGCAGGCTGGAGGCGATGCTCAGTGCGCTGGAGGACACCGACGTCGTGGCGTCGAACTTCGCCGTCCTGGGTGGCGGTTCACGGAATGGTGTTCCTGAATTGGCATCGGCTGATTCCTCCCGCTATCTGAGAAACATCCTCGGGGTAGTCATTGGATACCGGCCCTACTACGGCTGTGCCATGGCGATGACCAGGCGGCAGGCGGAGATATTCACACCCATCCCGCACTATCTGGTGGAGTCTCATGATCTATGGATGGCCCTGTGCGGAAATATTGGCAAATCCATGACACACCTGCAAGAACCCACTCTCTGGCGCCGCTTGCACGCGGACAACGTCACACCTCGCGGGTGGCGCTCTCTTGGTGTCATTCTGCGGGCTCGGATCATGATCCTGCGGGCATTGGTGGAAGCCGCAAGGCGTACCAAAGCAGCCCGCACATAGGAACAGTCCGGGTTCCCCTGTCTCCAGCGGCCCTTTCCGGAACATCCCACAATTCTCGAGCTAAATGATCCGCAATTGGACGGCCCGGAATCCCCGGGAGATGGCACACTAGGACGAAGGCCAAATTCAATCCACGGATTCGACAGCATTCCTCGACCTGGCCTGCGCAGTCCCGTGGCTGCGGCCAGGGGTAACCCTGAATGCTAATCTGTTCTGGCCAACTGCCGTGATTGCGGTTGAAATCTGGTCTGCTAGTACTCCCGCACGACAAGAGGCAGTGTCCCAGACGTTCGGGGACGGAAACCGTGAAAGGTGCTATGTCAACGTATAAGCCCGCCCGAACAGCTGCTTGCTGGCATCCCAGTCGCAAAGTTGGATTGGGATCCATTGCCAGTGTTATCGCCTTGACGTCAGTGATCCTTGCCGGTGGAGCCGGACTTTGGCCATTGTCGGCACAGGCAGCACCGCAGGGTCCTGAGACCACATCACCGGAAAGCAGCGCTTCGCCTGCAGCGCCTTCCGCATCCGCCCAGCCCCTCCTCGAGACGCCCTCACCGGACGTCGCAGCCAGTCCAGCCGCGGCTGAGCCGGGGATTTCCAATGGATACGCAAAACCAGAGGGTCCGGGGGCGGAGATGGGCTCTGCCGGCAAGTCGGCCGCCAATGGCGCACCCGGCCAAACGCGAAGTCTCCCAAGAGCCCAGGCGCTGGGTCTGGATGGCAGCAGTGCCCGGGCCATCCAGCCGGATGGAACGGAAGGCCTGCCCCTGGGCATGGATGTCAGCGGATGGCAGCCAACCGTCGACTGGGCTGGGGCATGGGCCAATGGTGCGCGGTTCGCCTACATCAAGGCCTCTGAAGGTCCTTGGACGATGAACGACTACTTCGCCCAGCAGTACAACGGCGCGGCGGCCGTGGGCATGGTGCGCGGCGCCTACCATTTTGCCCGCCCCCATATTTCCGGTGGGAAAAACCAGGCAGAAGTCTTCATTCAAAGTGGTGGGGGCTGGTCTGCTGACGGAAAAACCTTGCCCGGAGTTCTGGACCTGGAGGCGCATGTTCCCGTGAGTGCTGCGGATAAGGTCGGGTCATGCTACAACATGACGCCCGCCCAACTGGTGGCCTGGACACGGGATTTCACCTCGACATATAAGAACCTGACATCCCGCGACGCGGTCATATATTCCTCCTACAGTTTTTGGCAGACTTGCATGGGCAACACCACGGCATTTTCTGCAATAAACCCGCTGTGGATTGCCGCCTACGGCCCGCCTTTGAGCGGAGTTCTCATGCCCGGAGGATGGCCGGCATTCACCTTTTGGCAGTATGCAGATGCTGGTACATTCCCCGGAGATCAAAACGTTTTCAACGGTTCCTACGATCAGCTCAAGACCTTTGTCGGCGGTCGGGAGGCGCCCATTGCCGTGACGGTTAGAGATGTGGTTGCGGGCAAGGATTTTGATGGTGATGGGGTTCCTGATGTTATTGCCACGAAGTCGGATGGGACGTTGTGGTTTTATCCGGGAAGTGGCACCGGGGCTGTTGGGGCTGCTCGGAAGATTGG